>JBCCOX010000599.1:0-3424 GCA_039025155.1 Deinococcota bacterium
GGGCTGAAGCGCAAAAAGCTAGCTGCTGTTTACGACGTTGTTTCTCGCCCCGGCGCACACTATGTTGTGTGGGCCCGACCAGACAGCACCACAAGCCACGCGATAAGCAATATTGACAAGCTCACCGGAACGCGCTACGAGGCCCTAACGGACATGCTGGCAGCCCACCAGCGTGACCTCCAAGACGTGCTGTTAAGACGTGACAAAGACACAGGTGCGCTCACCCTATACGGCTTGGGGTGGCAAGCTGGTTATGCTGCTGAGACAGGCCAAGTGCGGCGCTTACCTTGGTGGTATCACACCCGGGCGTGGTTTGGTCATAACCTCGACTGGCTGCTAGCGATGAGTTTAATGGTATTGGGTTTAGGACTGCTCACAACGGCTGTGCGCAGTCAAGCGGCTTGGGTGGTGGTGCCTGAGTTGCGCGGTAGCCAAGTGAATGACGCCGCTGAGCAGCTTTACAGCTTGGGGCTACAAACGGTGCTCGAGGCCGTTCCTTCTACCGAACCAGCCGGACAAGTCATTGAAGCGCGTCCACTTGCAGGTAATCAACTGCGTGCTGGGCGCGAAGTTACCCTACGTTATGCACTTCCGCCTGAACAGATGTCGCCTCAGGTAGTGCCTGAACTGCGTGGGCTAAGTCTTGAAGAAGCAAGTGCTATCTTGCAACAGCAGGGACTCGAGCTAGGCCGTCTGCTTGAAACTCACGCAACGATTCAACCCAACACCATTATCGCGCAAGCTAGCTCGAGCCAGACCATGCTGCCTCAAGGTAGCCCTGTAGATGTGTTAGTGAGCCTCGGCCCAGCAGCTCGTTTTACGGTCTTGCCCAACCTGCGCGGGCTCTCTGAAGATGCTGCTAGGGCCATTGTCTTGGCTGCTGGCATTGAAACGCCATTGGTCATTGACCGTCAGCAAGCTAGTGCTGCTGCAGGTACGGTGCTCGAGCAAAATCACAAGCCGTTTATCCCCTTTAAGACAGATGCTATCGTGCGCTTGGTGGTGGCGTCTTCAGCGAGTGCCGTAATTGCCGAAGACGGCTTTGCCAACTTTATTGGCATGACTGAAGACGAAGCGACCGCGCTGGCCCGAACCCAAGGGCTCAACCCCGTGTTTAGCTATGTGAACCGGGCAAACTTGCCGGCTGGAGTCATTTTCCAAGCCCCCGAACCCAACAGCAACAGTAGCAATAGCACGGTTGAGCTTACCCTTAACGCCCAACCCGAGCGTATTCCTGTACCTCAGGTTGAGGTTGGTATCAGACCGCTCGAGCCGCGCACCTTGCGTTACCGCTGGCCTATCGAAGAGGGTATTTCCGCTCAGATTGCTGAGGTATGGGCAAGCTCTCGAGACGGTGAACGCATCCTGCTCAGCCGGGCCATGGTTGAAGGCGGCGATGTCGTTGAGGGTGAGTGGACAACAGATGTGATTGGTCCTATCACCGTGTCCCTGACGCTGAATGGCTTTAGCTACAGTGAGCCTTTGCGGCTTAATCCTTAGATGACATGACGTGTTGAGAATCTTTGATGTGCTTGTGATACGAAATCCGCTTAAATCCCGAATAATGCCTAAAGGCATCATCTCGTCCAGCGCGGATTTCGTAGTGTATCTTACCTGCTCTGGCAGGGGTTGATTCTCAAAGAATCAACCGGATTCGATATGAGCTGGCGTGTGATGTGGATTCTGATGAAGCACTGCATAAACTCGAGGTTGTTTTGTCTCTAAATTAATCCATATCTTTTTCTACTCAAGCGTTGTCTCACTAACGCTCGAAGCTACTCGGGGTAACTCCTAAAAGAATGAATCCTTATGACAGCCCGCGTTATACTAGCGCTGCCCTATGCGCATCACTTATTTTACAGAGACCTTTCTACCCAAAATTGACGGTATTGTGACGCGGCTCACCCGCACGCTCGAGCAACTCAGTGAGCTTGGTCATGAAGCACTTGTTTTTGCGCCGCACAATCCGCCAGCTAGCTATGCAGGTCACAACGTCATCAAGGTCCCCGGTATCGCCTTTCGCCCGTGGTATCCAGAACTTATTTTAGGAATGCCAAGACCGCGCCTAGGACGAGAGCTAGATGACTTCTCACCAGATGTTGTCCACGTGCTCAACCCGGTTATTTTGGGCATGTGGGGCACAGCCATTGCCAAACAACGCAACTTGCCGCTACTCGCCAGCTTTCACACGGATTTACCTAAGTACGTGGGGCATCTTAAACTTGGCTTTTTGCGCCCGCTTTCTCACACCTGGATTCGAGACGTTCACAACCAAGCTCACGTCAACTTGTGTACCTCGCAACCTATGGTGGACGCCGCTAAAAACTTGGGCATCAAGCGACTTAGGCTGTGGCCTAAAGCGGTGGACACCGTGCGCTATCATCCGAAATACCGTTCAGACAGCATGCGTGCGCGGCTCACTGACGGCCAGCCAGATGCCAAACTGATGGTCTATGTGGGCAGGCTTTCGCACGAAAAGCGGCTCGAGTGGCTTTTACCTGCTGTGCGCACGCTCAAAGGCGTCAAGCTAGCCTTTGTAGGGTCCGGCCCGGCTGAAGCAAGTCTCAAAAAACGCTTTGCAGGAACAAGCACAAGCTTTATAGGATATTTAAGTGGCGACGACCTCGCTGCAGCCTACGCCACTGCAGATGTGTTTGCTTTTCCGTCTGACACAGAAACCTTGGGCTTTGTGGCGATGGAAGCTATGGCTTCGGCTGTGCCTGTGGTGGCTGCTAACGCAGGTGGCATTCCAGATGTGGTTGAAGATGGTGTCAATGGGCTGCTATTTCAACCCGGTGATACAGATGACCTAACCCAAAAGCTCGAGCAACTCCTCTTCAACGAAAGCTTACGCACGCATCTTGCAACAGCCGCCCGCGCCAGTACCGAAGCTTGGGGTTGGCGCGCCAGCACCGAAACCCTCGTGGGGTATTACGAACGTGCTAGGCGCATTCACCAGCGTTTTGATCCACCAAGTGTGTTTTAGTGTTTTATCGCTCAACTCAACAGCGCAGAGGGTTTAAGCAGTTTGGAATCAGGCTCGTGTCAATTTTATGAGGTGTATTGGTCATGACCGTGCAAGCTTGTAGCTTAAACAAGGGGGACATCTTAATAACAGCTTGATAACAGCTTGTGTGATGGTCAATGATGATGATCTTAAGGCTACATTTAAGGACAATGATTATATCAAAATCAAGGTTATATCAAAATCAAGGCTGTATCAACATCAGGGTTATATCAACATCAGCTAAAACGGTACTTAAACTCTACTTGGCATAAGGCGCTTTAGGGACAAACAGCCCCTAGAAAGGTTGTGTATAGTGAAGGCAGCATGATACGCCCCCTAGACGCTCGAGACTACCCTGCCCTCATCGCGCTGTTAGAAGCTGCCGATGCTGATCCAAGCTTGCGCACCTTTGCCCCA
>JBCCOX010000600.1:0-3396 GCA_039025155.1 Deinococcota bacterium
CAGCAACCTCAACGTAGCTACTTCTGGCAACTTTGCCTGCGTTGTCAGCAACGCTAGCGCCATCTTCACCAAGTTCAATGGCAGGTATGCCGTCAGATACTTGGGCGTTACTAAAGTCTAAATTTACAGATAAAAACGGATAGTCAGCCGCGGCGAGCATGCGCGCAAAATCGTCTAAGCCACCATCAAACTCGTGGTTGCCAATGCCGTTGGCGGTAAGGCCGGTGGCATTAAAAAAGGCAATGTCGGCAAGGCCATTTGCGCTGAGGCTTTCAACCTCGCTAGCAGCTTCGTAAAAAGGTCCGGGTAAGGTGTGATCGCCAGCCGTAAGGTAAACGGTATTGGCTTCTAGGGCGCGCAAGCCTTCAATAATGGCCGCGTAGTGAACAATGCGCTCCTCGAGCGTATTGGGGTCTTGAAACGCAGACTCGTTGTCTGAGCTGTGGACAACTTGCAGGGTAAAGGTATCCTGCGCGTGTGCCATTACAACCAACATCAAGACAGCAATTAACGTGTAGCGAAGTTTCATCATCTTCTCCCTTCAAACTTTGTACGAGTTATTGTATCGCAGTTTTGTCAGTAGGGTTCAAGCTTTTGTCAGGATTTTGTCATGAATAGATCGAGAGGCATGTAATGTTAACAAATCTCGCAAAGTATGTGTTTTGCTTGTGTGGAACGGGGTTTAATATTCGCTGGCACTGGCTCGAGCTAGCTTGGGGCAGAGTTAGAACGATGCTCACACGTCCTAGGCATCAACTTGAAGATAGCCATCCTTGCTGCTAGCGGGCAACTTCACAACCTATTTGCTCGAGCTAACACCCAGTTGACCATTCACCTAAGGCGTCTATCAACAGGACATTTATCAAAAGAAATTTATTTTATGCTGGTGACATGCAGCGGTTTTTACTCACGTGGACTGTCTCAATTTGCTTATGTGTTATCAGCAGCGCCAATGCGCACGCCACCATCGTGTTAGGTGAGGTGACAGCTTCGCCCATCACACCGAGTCCGGGGGAATCGTTTAACTTACGCTTAAGTTTAGAAGACCCGCTTGGCACACCCATTGAAGATGCCATCGTCGCTGTAGAATTTCGCCCTTTAGCCGAGGTTCACGCGATAGAACCGCCACCCACAGATAGCCTCAACGCTGTTGAAGCGCTCATCATTTCACCCGAAACCGAGGCCCAACTTGACCCGGTGCGCAGCGAGTTTCGGGAGGTGAGCCCGGGCATTTACGAAACGCGCAGCCAACTGAACGGCGCGGGGCCTTTTCACATGCTGTTTAGGGATACAACCTACCGCCAAGAAGAAGCTCGAGCTGTTTTGGTTTTTGAAGTGACCGAGGCAAGTACAGATGCCCAAAATGACGCCATGCTGAGTTTTTTGTTTCCGCCTACAGCCATAGGCCCACAGTTTTTGTGGTTGTGGGTCTTTTTGCTCATTGGCTTACCGCTCTTTGCAGCCGGTGTCGTCACGGTGATGGTGCTACGCCACGCTAAGAAAAATGGTAAATCTAACGCGCCTGTTGCGGCGTCGTAATGGGTTTCACAAGAGTGATGTAATCAACTGAGGTGATGATGCTCGAGCGTGTTTCATTGTCATCAGCAGTTTTATCAAGACTCACCTAGATGGCACAACCTTGTTAAGAATGATGTTTGTGGCTCGAGCTAATCAATAGCTGCCTCTGCCACTTCCTCTGTCAGGTAGATTCTCAACATCATCACACACAAGGCATCATGCTTTGTCATCAGGCAAGCCACGAAGCTGATGATACTGAGGTCATAAAGATGATATTGAGGCGTTCACAAAATCGTCTTCCCTAACAAACTCGCCGCCATCTCCACCATAATTGTGGCGGTGCTATTGCCTGTATCCAAAATAGGATTAACCTCAACCAAGTCTAAACTGGTCACCACATTAGCCTCAGCCAGCATTTCCATCAGCAGATGGGCTTCGCGGTAACTGAGGCCGCCAGCTACAGGTGTGCCTACGCCAGGGGCTACACTTGGGTCGAGCGCGTCGGCATCAAATGAAACATGCAGCCGTTCAACATGACTCAACTGGGCAATGGCTTCCTCGGTGACTCGAGCCATGCCGAGCTTGTCAATTTCTTTCATGGTGTAGGCGCGCAGTTTGTGCTTACGAATAAACGCGCGTTCGTCTTGGTCAATGCTGCGCAAGCCAATGTAAACAATATCTTCAGGGCGAACCACCGCTTGACCGCCCCAAATAGATAGTAAGCGCGGGTCACCGTAGCCAAGCAGATGCGCGAGCGGCATGCCGTGAACGTTGCCGCTGGGGCTAGTTGTGGGTGTGTTGGCGTCTGCATGGGCGTCTATCCACAGGACGCCTGTGCGCCCGCGCCCGGCTACCCCGGCCACCGTTCCCATTGACATAGAGTGGTCTCCACCCAAGACTAGCGGAAAAACATCCCACGGTAAGGTGCGCAGGACATCGTAGGTGCGCAGGCAGGAACTGGCAATGCTGCCCACGTAGTGAAGTCCCCGGGCAACCTCGAGCGACTCAGGAACATCCACAGCTACATTGCCCAAGTCTTTGATGGTGTGGCCTATCTCTTGTAAGTGATCAGCTAGCTTAGCTAGCCGCAATGCACTGGGGCCCATATCCACCCCGCGCCGTCCAGCACCTAGGTCCATAGGTACACCCAATATGTGTATACTCGCCATGCCTCGAACCTATCACAACACGTTCAAAACAGCAAATCTATCGCCGTATAAAGGTTTGCATGTGGTTTTAGAATTTAAACTATTTTGGAATGTGTGGTGAACTACTTCGCAGCCTTACAGGATGCTTTTTGAATCTCGCTTATACTCTTCAATTACTCACGTGGCTCCGAGTGTCAGCGAGACAACGTTTGTGTAGAAACAACTACTCATTCCGTTCTGATCGGAATCGGTATCAAAGGTTGTGTTGTTCCCCTGCGTGAGTTCGCCAAAATGGCGACGTGTCTGTTTTGGTATAAGGCGCTGCGACAGGACAAGATATAACGACAGTCAGGCCATCTTGTGATGGTTGGAACTCGAGCAGGGCAGCAAGTTGATCGCTTAGCGCCTGCACAATCGTCATCGCTAAATTGTCACTGCCGCTAGCTTCTGTGTCAGTTGTTTCCAAGGGCCCGCAGTGATCACTCAGGGTCAAACACATAATCTGTCGCGGCTGCTTGGCTCGAGCGTCGGTAAATTGAAGCAGCTCAGGAGTTAAGCCTGCAGCGCGCTGACGATCTGCAAACTCAGCTTCAGAGATACACTGCAGGTTTATCGTAACTGCACCCGGCTGAGCGGCCGGCATCTGTGACGCCCGCTTAAATACGTCTTGCATTAACTCGTTGACAATAAGCCCTAAAGGCACAGCTTGCTCTGCGCCAAGCAATACAGA
>JBCCOX010000601.1:0-3390 GCA_039025155.1 Deinococcota bacterium
GCCAAGGATGGTGATTGACGACATCTCTCCATCACCTTTTCCCCTTTCTGAACTACAAGATTCAATGCCAATCAGTCAGCGACCTTATCGGCATCATCTGCATGGGGCATGTTGTTGTGACGTGGGGGTAATGATGTGACCTCAACCTCACCGAGCTGCCTGCTGAGGCCATCACGCATCGCACACTGTAACAGCCGCCAGCGCTGCCAATTACCCGACAACACTGCCTCGACGATGAGTCCCAACTTGACTAACAGTAAATTGATGATGAACCAAGCGTAAGGACCCGTGCGCACGTGGCGCGTCCAGTAGAGGGCGTTGCGCGTTGTGTAGTAAATGCGCGTGTCACTTTCAGTTAAAAAGAGGCGCTGGAAGGGGCGTATTTTGCGCGTGCCACTACTGCTATTGTCAACGAGCCAAGATGTGTCCACATCGTAGATGAGCGCATCTGGCAGTAAGTAAATATGGCCACCCGCGCGGGTGATGCGGTAGGTGTACTCATAGTCGTCGCTGTAAAGGTAAAACGGGGTGTTGGGCAAGCCGATGGTATCAATAACATTTCTGGGTAGAAGTAGACCACCATAAGGTGCAAAGGGCAGTCGACACAGGTTGCAAGGTGTCTTTTGTTGGAATCTGCCCACAAGCTTGGCGGGTATGTCTAGCAGGTGAAAGCCGAGGACACTCGAGGGGCGTGTAATGGCCGTGCGCACCCCCTGCGCCCACGCTTTGAGGTTGGGGCGGTCATCGCGGAGGGCGGCAACTGCAACAGGGTGATGCTCATGAGAAACGTTTAAATAGGCGTTGAGGAGTAGCTCGAGCGCGTTATCTGCAGGGACGTTATCATCATCTAACAACCAGATGAACTCACAAGGAAGCTGGTTGGCTGCGTTAATACCAGCAGCATAGCCCCCGGCTGAGCCTAGGTTGCGGGGCATTGTTAGAACGTGAATCTGAGAGTGCGCGTTCGCAAACTGAGCAAGAGCTTGTTGACTCGAGTCCTCGGAGTTATTATCAACAACCACAACATGCCCAACATCTGCAGCAAGAACAGCATGTAAGACTTGCTCGAGCAAACCAAATCTATCGCCATACGTCACCGTCACCACACAGACATCTGCTGGAGTTAACGCTGAGGTCGTCATGTTAGGTGTGTGTTGATGATGTTGTGCATGGCCCGGAAGTTATCCCAAGACGCTTGCTCGAGCTGCTCAGCAAGGTGCTCACGAATATCTTTGCCAACACTCAAAACACGTTCAACATCAGCTAAAAGTGTCTCCATGCGGGTACTAGCTTGCTGTTCGGGAATGTCCCAAGTTTTAAGGTAACGCTGCACTTTGGCAACCTCTGGAAAAGCTAAGTGAGGCACAGCAAAGGCCATTGCAGTAATAGCACCGTGTAAGCTCGAGCCTACAAATAGCTCACTTTCTGCAATAAGCATCATGATGTCAGCAATGCCAATATCCGGCGCTGGCGTGAGTGCTGGGGTGGTCATCGCCTCAGCAATGGCGGCCAAAGCAAGCTGGTCTTCGTGAGCTGGCGCACGCCCAATGGGTAACAAAAGAATATTGAGGTTGCGTTCCTGCTGAAGCTTGTCGAGTGCTATCGCAATCTCACTAACACGCCCATGTGCGTGGTGTTTACTGATTTGAAAACACGCATAAGCTTCTTGGGTCAGCGCCCGGCTGGGCTCACTGACGTGGGCATCCAAAGCTGTCACAAGGTGCTTCATAAGTGTGGCACTGTCTGGTGTAAGTTGCGCGTCTATACCAAGCTCAGCGAGTACCGTTTGAGTGTCTTGGTCGCGTACAGATACAAAAGCAGCTTGCCCCAAAGTTGTCACCAGATAGCGCTGGTGTGCTGCAGGTAGCTTGCGGATGTTACTGCTACCCCCCACGGCGTTGTAGAGCGTGTTGACTTTACGCGCAAATGTACCTTCAGGCAAAAGCCAAGGCAAAGGCGCGTGCTGTTTATTTAATAAAAAGCGGCTGAGGCGGTCAGCGGGACCTAAGCCAGCCAGTTTCCGGCTTCCTTTAAGAAGTTGCGTGAGTGGAGGTTCAGAAATGTGCAAGTGCATGTTGAACCAGCGCGTGCCTAGCACTTCACCCCCACCAATGATGAGGTTCATCAGGTCAGTTTGTGCTGCTAACTCTTGTAAAGAACACGTGGGCTTCGCTTGATATAAGCGCAAGTCACTTTGCTTTAGTCCGTATGCTTGCAATTCTCCCGGATGTCCAAGCTGGTCTAGGGCGATGTCAGCGATGAGTGGAAACAGTAAATCACCGTAGTTAAAGCGGTCAAAGGCTCCGAGGATAGCGGTTGTCATGAAGATGAGATGCTCGAGTCCAGCGCACAGTTACAAGCTGATGTATACCTGCCTGCGACTAAAAACAATCTTTGTAATGGTATCAAGGTAATCGCCATAATCTGAAGTAGTGATGTTTGTATTATCTGGTTAGATTTTTTAGACAAGTATGCCCAAACATAAATCACTAAGGTTGATGAAGTGTGTATCCAGTGTTTACGCAAGCATCGCATGTTGATGTGCGCAAACTTAACTAGTGTACTGGATTAACGTGTCGTTGGTGTTCTTGGTTGGACGCTCACGTTGACATCAGCTTCTTTGACATCAGCTTCTTTGGGGGGATTTTCTATAGGTGTTTCTGTGGCTGATGCTGGTTGCCCGAGCAACCACAACGCCAAAACAGTCAGCACACTGCTGCTCAAACTCACTCGAACAAGCCACGCGGCTGCTGCTCCCGTAATACCAAACCGCTGAATAAGCCACGGCAAATAGACCACGTAAAGCGGGATTTCTGCTAGGTGAAGTTTCGCCGTAATGTCCGGCCGGCCTAGCGCTTGAATTAAGGTAAACGAAGGTTGTCCGAGGCTGTGAACGAGCACGCCCAAGGCCAAAAGTTGGGCCACCCGAAAACTTTGTTCAGCAAAGTCTGCACCAAGCCACAAACTGAGGCCGGATTTAGCAAACAAGACAACAATGACCACTGCCGGCACCATCACCAGTGCAAGTGAAAGCAAGCTTTTACGGTACAAACCTCGAGTTACTTTTTGTGTCTGTGCGTTCGCAGCTTGTCGCGCTAGCGCTGGAAACAGTGCCCGCATGAGCGCCATGGGAACAATGCGCATTTTGTTGATGACTGTATAAGGCGTGGTGTAGTAGGTCACCGCCGTTAAAGAGGTGAGTCCAGCCAGTACAAATCGGTCAAATGAAAGCATGATGGGCGCTAAAATATTGCTTACACTCATCCAACCACCAACGCGAAAGAGCGTTGGGATAAAGCTTGGCACAAGCCGCCACGTTGCCCACGGGAGCCGCCGTAAACACAACAGCAAATACATGAGTGTACCTAGCCCCCGCACAACAATGAGCCC
>JBCCOX010000602.1:0-3386 GCA_039025155.1 Deinococcota bacterium
ATGCTGGGGGAATTCAACTCAATTACAACCCAGTTTTCCCGTGCTTTTGTGAGTTGTTTTTGTTTTTTTATCTTGTTTAGAAGCTTCCCTCTGATTGAGGAAACCGAAGTTTGAAGATGGCTTTTAACGTTATTAATACCCTCACCAGACTTCAAATTAGGCATTACGCAAAAAATCTCGAGATAAAATTTACTTTTATCTGCTCGCTCTATACAAAGATCATAGTCATCATGACGAATATCTAAATTACGAAGAATGCCTTCGGGTACTAAAGAGGCATAATAAGAGTGCACTATTGCCTCACAAAAAATCGCTTCGCAATTATTGAAGTCTTTTTGCTGAGCTCTTAAACGTTTTGCATAGGATTTAGCATGATTCTCATCATGATGGAAGATTTTTTGTAAAATTTTGATTAGACGCGGATATGAACGATAGTGATTAAAGAAAGGGGTACCATAGGTTTTCTCATACCCTTTCCGCAATAAAGTCAAGTATTTGGTGTTGAGAAGTTTTGGGTCAAAAAATGCTTCTTCTAGAAGATCAAGTTCATTTTTTATAGAAGTTTTATTTGACATATCTTTGCCCTTCACAAGCCTGCTACAATTTTTGATTGAAATAGTATGGAATTCTAAGGTTCGAGTGGGTAGTAGAAAGTTTCAAGAGAACTATACGAGCTTATTAATTTTGTTGTAGTACTTTAAAACACCCAAGATAATTGTTTCAACGTTTTTTGGTCTCGTACTTTAGAACTCACTATCTTGGAAAAGCTGATTTTGGTCAAACCCCAATACATGGTGATAGCATAGAATCATGACCTTGCTAAAACCTAGTCAATCTTCAACGACTGACCTACCTCGCCCCGCCCGTCGCCCCCGCCGCCTCCGCCAAAGCGCCCCCCTCCGCGCCCTGCACGAAGAAACCAAACTCACCCCAGACGATCTCATCCAACCCCTGTTTGTCATTGATGGTAGCGGTTCTCCCGAACCCGTTGCCTCCATGCCCGGCGTGGTTCGTCACACAGTACGTAGCTTGGTGGACGCTTGCCATGAGCTGGTAGATGTGGGCGTGCCTGCCGTGGCGCTGTTTCCCTACATAGACGCTAACCTCAAAACCCCCGAGGGTGAGGAGTCGCTCAACCCAGACACGCTTGTACTGCGCGCCACCCGCGCCATTAAAGACGCCAACTTGCCGCTGGCGGTGATTAGCGACGTCGCTCTTGACCCCTACACTAGCCACGGGCACGACGGCGTGCTTACGGAAGATGGTACAAACGTAGACAACGACCGCACCGTGGACATTCTGGCGCAGATGGCGGTCATGGGTGCTGAGGCTGGCGTAGATGTCATCGCCCCGTCGGACATGATGGACGGCCGCGTGGCCGCAATTCGCAGTGCGCTGGATGCAAGCGGGTTTACCCAGACGGTCATTATGGCCTACTCGGCGAAGTTTGCTTCTGCGTATTACGGGCCATTTCGGGATGCTGTGGGCAGTGCCAAAGCAGCAGGGACAACCTTGCTGGATAAAAAGACCTACCAACTGTCGCCGGGGAACCGCCTAGAAGCTATTAGCGAAGCGCAGTTAGACGAAGCTGAACACGCGGATATCGTCATGGTGAAACCAGCAGGACCGTACTTGGATATTATTCGGGATGTGCGCGAAAACACGCGCCTACCTGTTGCAGCGTATCAGGTATCTGGGGAATATGCGCAGATTCATGCGGCGGCACAACAAGGTTGGCTGGATTTAACCCGCTGCCGCGATGAGTCGTTACTGGCGATTAAACGGGCTGGGGCAGATATGATTTTGACCTACTTTGCGCAAGAGGTTGCCCAAGCTCTTAGTTAACTTGCAGTAAACGCGCCACATACCAGCGTTTTTGCACAGGATGTATTTAACAGGCGTGAGGTTTAAGTCATCCTAATGTCGCTATAGATAATCTCCACCTTGATTGCTAATGCTACGGCAACACTTATGCGCGATATGTTAAGCGCACCGCATGACGATAAATTGCGCATTTAGGGTGTACGGTTAGGGGAACAAAAGCGACATTTCTAGCGCACTTTTTTGTCAAAGGTCCATGATAGTCGTAAGCGTATAATTTGTTGGGGAGTAACCACTGTGGCGCGCATTTTAGTTGCTGATGATCAATATTCTGTTCAAGTATGGCTCGAGCACATCCTCACGCAAGCTGGCCACGAGGTTGTACTTGCTTACAACGGACGTGACGCGCTCGAGCACCTTGGCATGAGCGTTGACCCTAGCTTGGCAGTCAGCATGTCAGCACAAGCTGGACCAGCTCAAGCTGCGTCAACGGCATCCTCCCAATCTGTAGAAGCTGCCTCCAAAAGTTCAGCGTTTGATCTGCTCATTACTGACATTGTCATGCCAGAAGTAGACGGTTACCACTTGCTTAGATGGTTACGACAGCATCGTGTTAGCCTGCCGGTCATTGTGGAGACTGTGCGCCGTGAACCCACTGAAGTTGATGCCATCAAAGAGCTTGGCGCACGTGCAGTCTTGTCCAAACCATTTAGCAAATACGAACTGTTAAACACACTTGAGCACGTACTTGGGCAGGCAGTGTAAGACTAGCGCCACCTTATACGAAATCCACTTATATCTCGAATAATGCCTGAAGGCATCCAGCATGTCCAGCGCGGATTTCGTAGCTCATCTTACCTGCTCTGGCAGGGGTTGATCCCTTCGGGAATCAACCGGGTTTGGTGTTAAGCATCTTCGGCGAGTTGGGTAAGGATGCGAATGTCTGACTCGAGCGTGCGGTGAACCGGGCAGCGGTTAGCAATCTCCTGTAAGCGCGCGCGTTGCTCGCTGTCTAGGTCGCCCACAAGGTGAATAGTGCGAGTAAACTGGTCAAGTTTGCGGCTACTATCTGTTTCAGAAGTTTCGCAGTCTTTGGCATGAACTTTGTCGTGGTCAACGGCTACGGTGACATCCTCGAGCGGCCATTGTTTACGGTTTGCGTACATCCGTAGGGTCATCGCTGTGCAGGTGGCCAGTGCTGCTGCTAGTAGATCATAAGGCGTTGGGCCGGTGTCAGTGCCGCCGACCGATTTAGGTTCATCGGCAACCAGCATGTGCCCGTTGGCCATCACATCCGTCCGCAAGCCAATGGCTGTGTGCGCGGCCACGCGGTTATCGTGAACATCATCTAACCAAGCAGGTTTAGGAGCTTTGTCAATATAGTGTGCTGCCCAAGCGGCAACTGTCTGCCCAGCGTACTGTGAATCTTCGTCTCGAGTGAGCAGATGATCGGCATCATCTAAACTCACAAAGCTTTTGGGGTGTTTGGCGGCTGTAAAAATCTCAGCAGCGTTGCTGACGCCCACGGTGTTGTCGGTGGGTGCGTGCATGACCAAAAGTGCCCG
>JBCCOX010000603.1:0-3386 GCA_039025155.1 Deinococcota bacterium
GCCAGTGCGCTCTTTTACGCGCTTTACTTAGCTTACTTAAGTCGCGTTGCGCGCCATCACTCTGCTTTTGTGCTCAGTGCTGTGCAACTTTGGCCAATGGTGGTGTTGGCATGGCTCTGGACGCTACCTAACCTGCCTTATCTGCAGCCTATTCCTGCTAGCGTCTTTTGGCAACTGCTGTTTTTGGGGCTTATGGTCACAGCCCTTGCGAGCTTTTTGCGGGTGCTTGGTGAGCGAAGTGTGGCACCGTTTTTACCACCTCTACTGCTTGTTATTGAACCCATCACGGCTGCGCTTACGTCCACGTGGCTCATAGCTGAGCGCTTGCCGCTGGTGGGGTACTTGGGCGGCTTATTGGTCATTATTGGCATGGTGATTGGGGATTTTCGCTGGCGACGCCGCAGTCCAATTGTAGAAGGGCGTTACACAGCGTTGTTTATTGATATTGGTATGTTTCAAGTTGGCTCAGGGTCGCTCGAGCTTGCCGATTTGCACTATCTGCTCACGCAACGTCTTTACAAAGGTGTACGTTATGGCGACCAAGTTGAAGAAATTGCTAGCCGCCGTTATGCTTTGTTGCTTGAAAGTACCGGTAGCCGCGACAATGCCAGACAAGCTGCACAGCGCGTACTAGCCATGTTGCGTGCGCCGTTTGACGACCAACGCAGTGAGGTGGCGCTACCCCCTGAAGGTGCTGTGATGTTGGGGAGTAGCGGTTACGGCAAAATTTATTATGCCTTGCGGAATGTTCCTAAAGATAATGGTCATCCTGTGGTGGGGAGTCCCGAGTACCGTCCTTATGTACGCGCCCTAGCATTTTTGACTCGCGATGCAGAGATGCGCTGGAGTTTACAGCAGGATGCGTTTAGTGCTGCGTACACTCCGCTGTGTTTGCTCAGTCAAGCCTTGCCCAAGCCACAAGAGGCTGTTGTTGCCCAAGCTGCCGCATTGCGCTGGCAGTATACAGATACAAAAAGTGTGCCTGAAACGACTGTTTTGCTCGAGCCAAGTCAATTTTTACCCATAGCCCGTACAACAGGGTTTGCGAGTCGGCTCGAGCTTCACTTGTTAACGCGGGTGTTAAAAGCGCTGACAAGTTCACCAGATGCACCCAGAGATTTTGTGCTGCTGCCTATTTCAGCAGATTTGCTCTCGCCAGAAGGTGCTGAGCGCCTTCGCGTGCAAGTTGTTGCTAGCGGTATAAACCCAGCACGGCTTAAGCTCGAGCTAGACGAAAACAACGTCGCCACCAATCTAGAACGTATGCAAGACGCACTTATTGATCTAGGGCGGGCCGGGCTGTCGCTCATTATTCGGCTGTCACTAGATGCAGATGACCCTGCGGTGCAACGTGCCCGCCAGTATTTTCCGCTTTTACCCATTGATTACCTCAGTGTGCCCGCGCGTATTTTGCTTGCACGGGAACCTGCTGGGCGCTTACCCCCAAGTGCAGATGAAGCGTCTAAGCGCAGTGACGTTGAACAGCGCCGCGCGTTTAGCGTTCGCCAAGCTGCAGAGGCACTAGCAAGCCAGCTCGAGGTGAACATCATTGCGACTGAGGCTAATCAGGAGCAGCTCGAGCCCCTGCAAAACAGTGCTGCCAGCTTAGTTCAAGGTGACAAGTTACTCCCCGTTCAAGAAACCTTAAGCTAAAAGCTAACTGCGTTTGCCCAAGCATCAAGTGAGGCTTAATTGCATCCATAAGGTAACTCAGCGTCAGTATTCGCCAGTATCCAGTTGCGCTTAATAGCAACCTCACGATGTCGCGGTACATGTATTGATGTGAGTCTAGGATTGTGGTTGATGAAATCTCTCTATCTTTTTTTCGCCCCTTCTTCCTTTCTTGAAGTACAACACTCAACCTTGTTCACCTGTAACAAAACTGCATCCAACTGCCATAAAATCATCTTTTTAAAGCGTGTGTTGATTGCATCACTCTGATGTTTGTATACCAATTTGATTGAGTGCAATGAAGGTTTACTCAAGACCTGTGAGCGATGCCGTGACGTACCACTGCCCAAAAGTTGTACAGGTTTGCTACATTAAGAATTGTGTTACGTCCCGCACTTATTGCCATGTCACTTTTGCTTGTGAGTTTGGTTGCCTTAACGCTCATTCCGCGCGCTGAACCCAGCGTGCCCGAAGCCACCATCACCTTGCTTGCGCCCGAGTTAACCCTCTACCCAGAAGCAGACCGCGAGGCTGTCTGGCACTTTGCAGCCGAACACGCAAGTTATGACACAGCTATTCGTGAAACCGTACTCACCACAATTTATGACGGCCAGCGCGTGCTAGAGGGTGATATTGACTTTACGCTGACAAGCGACCGCATCACCATTGACCGCAGTGACAACTTGCGCAGCCCGCGCATGGACGTTCACCTGCTAGACAGCAATTGGTTTTTAGACATGCAGTCCAAAGACGACCGTGAGGTGTTCATCAACCAACGGCAGGGTAAGTTTGAAGTGCCCGTGCTGACCTACACAGGTGATGGCATCGGCGAAAGTCGGGACGAAAACGTGCGTATGAACTTTGACCTTACAGATTTTGAAGCGGGCGGCCCAGATAGCATTGGCTACAACCGTTTTCTTGATGATGGTCTATGACCTCTATACTTATGACCTTGATACTGATGACCTCGATACTCTAGATGAGGGTTAGCTTAAACGGTTCGTCAGGCTCGGTTCATCTGGGGTGATTAAAGTGGCGGATGTTAGGGTTGATGGTGCTGAGTTAATGGTACTGAGTCAGTGATGCTGAGCACCTTCTATTGCTAAGGCTTAAAATCTAAAATATCAATTACCTTTTCATGTAAAAAGTAATAACTTTAAATTAAAAAGATAACCTGCCAGACTAGACTTAACAGAAAAACTTAGCTTCAAAATCAATTGAGATAATATCTTGTACCATCTCAACTTAGTTGCGCTCACCCTAGCGCACCGGAGGACACAGTCGTGAATAACGCTTTCAAACGCATACCCTGTCAACCTGTGATGTGGTTGTTGCTAGGCATGTTGACGTTACCGATTCTTAGTCGTGCGCAAGATGATGCCCAGGCTGCTGACAGTGAAGATATGAACTTGCTCGAGCGCATCATCACCATCACTTACGACGGCGGCAACCGCGCCAGCCCCGATTTGCGCTTTGGCCCTTACAGCTACACCCACCCAGACGATGAAGGCCTCGTGGCAACGGTTTCCAACTTAACCATTTACGGCTCGCAAGCTAGCCTCAGCGCGCCAGATGACATGATGATTGCCGACGCCGAAGGGCAACGCGAAGCCACCTTTGAAGAAGGTGTGCGGGTGGTGCGCGGGCGCTTGGACGCGGGCGGACGGACGATCGAGTTCAGCGAAGCCACCGGGCTAGGCACATTAGCACCAGAC
>JBCCOX010000604.1:0-3377 GCA_039025155.1 Deinococcota bacterium
AGTGTTATCCAAGATCATCACATGGCGTTGATAAGTTGAGAGGTGCGCTCTTAGGGATGAATACATCTTGGCGATACATCTTTGAGCATCCTAGCAATGTTGATGGGAACATCTATCAACATTGCGCTGATAAGTGTATTCGAGGCGCTTTTTGTATCCTCATTAGCACTATTGAGAAAGCCTAGTTACTCCTAGCTCGCCGGCTAAAGGTGGCTTCAGCAAGGCGTTGCCCCAAGCTGATGACATCTGTTTCAACGTTGGCAAGCACAATAATCACGGTGTCTTGGTTAGGGTAGCGGGCAAAGTAACTGCGGAAGCCGTCAATACTGCCCGTGTGGGCTTGTTCGCGGCCGTAGGGGCTGTTGCGTAACATCCATCCGTAGCCGTAGCGTACACCGGGTAAAAAGTCCACAGTTGTGTAAGGCGTAAACAGTTTGGTTTGGGCAGCCCGAGTGATGTTGCCTCGAGCCAAGGCCCTGTCCCAAGCGTAAAGGTCGCGGGCTGTGCCAACGATATTTCCTGAACCCATAGCCACACTTACATCAATATCATCTGCGGAGACGAAGCGCTGGTCGGCATCGTAGCTGTAGCCATCTGCCAGTCTGCTGATGTGTGTGCGGCTCGCTTCAACCTGCAGCGGCAATCTGAGCGGCCTTAGCAGATAGTCATTCATGACCTTGGTATACGAGTTGCCTGTGACTCGCTCAGCGATGTAAGCGAGCAGGGCGTAGTTGGAGTTGCTGTAATTAAACCTACTACCCGGCGCAAAGCGTAGCGGCAAATTAGCAAAACGGTCAATTAACTCTGGCAGGTTGGTGGCATCTGCTTTAAATGCATCAAAGTCGGGCAGCTCGGTGTAGTTGACAATGCCCGAGGTATGCGTGAGCAAGTGGTGGACGGTGATGCGGTTTCCTTCGGGGTAGTCGGGCAGATATCTGGCGATGGGTGCGTCAATGTCAATTAAACCGTCATCTTCTAACGTAAGCATGAGGGTGGCGGTAAAGGGTTTGTTGATGGAGCCAAGGCGGTAGCGGGTATTTGCAGTGTTGGGAATGCGGCGCGCTAAGTTGGCGTGACCGTAGCCGCGCTCGAGCACAACTTGGCCGTCTTTAGCAACCAACACTGTACCCATGAAGCGCCCAGCACGTGTTTCTGTTTGCACGATGGTATCTAGTGCTCGGCTAAGGGATCGCGGTGGGTCAGTGTCGTCATCAATGAGATCACGTGAGTTTGTGGTGCGTCCACAACCAACGAGGACAATTAAACCTATTAAAAATAATCTAAACATATGGTTTCCTTAGAATGGATAGGTATGCGAGACGCTGTTAGCAGTGACTCATGCATGGTTAGGGTGTGTTAGAGAAGGGGAGAGGCCATCAACTTGCCCAGCAAAGGCAGTCCCGCTTGCGTCTGTGAAATCGAACTCAGGACTGTCAATACGCAGATTAGTGCTGGGGACATCTGCCCGGGTGGTCAGGCTGGTGAGATGTTGCTCGAGGCCTGCTGTAGCAGTATCTTGCTCGGGTGAACTGCCATTCCCACATGCTGCTACGAAGACAAGTGCAATAACTAGCATGAAGCAGCGCAGTTGCGTGACGGATTCATAAAATTCTCCTTAAAAGCTGAAAGTAACTAACCTCACCTAGCCTAAGCGTGAGTCAACCATCTCAACAGGTTCTAAGGCGCTGGAGAATGTGTATCAAAACACCTAACTGCACCGTCGTAAATCCGGTACTTCAGGCCGGGGGCTGGTCCGACGTTGGCACGCTGCTAGGGACCTGTGTCATCGGGCATAATGGAGGGCATAATGGAGTTGCTCGAGTTGTCTCAGGCTCAACCTAAACAATACAGATAGTTGTAATGGTGGTACATCAGATGAAAGAACTAGAACTCAACCAAGCTAACCCTCACGCTCGTTCCCGTAAACGCAGATATTTGGTGTGGCGTGGTTGGTGGAAACGTTTTGCAACTAAGCGTAAAAATCCCTTTGACCGTATCCGTTGGAAGTTAACTTGGTCATATACGGTTGTGGGTACGGTTGTGACCATGCTTATTGAAATCATTGTGCTGGCGGGCCTAGCTTGGATACTCATTGAATTTTTTTATCAAGAAGCGCCCCTTGTTCTTGCAGAGCACGCGGCAGAAGCTGCGCCCTTGTTTGAAACCCAACCCCCTGACCCACGAGCCTCCCAAATTTGGCTGGACGGTCAAACAGAGTTTGTGGTAAGTGATAATGACGGCCTCACGTTTAATCTTGAAATTGACGACACCGGGCATTTTTTTGTCTTTGATAGTCAGTTAGAACCTATCGCAACTAGTATGGATGACACCCGTGATGGGTCATTTGGCCTCGGCAACCGTGGAATGGGGCTTATACGTGACGTGTTAGCAGGTCAGGAAGCTGGGTTTGTGAATGCTGGGAGTTTGTTTCAGCGGCGTTTTGTTGCGGTTGCGCCAATTGTAGTTGGTGACGAGGTACGCGGAGCCATGGTGTTTTCACAACGTTATGAGTTAGTCACAGATACACTCATTCTTTTGGGCGTAAGTTTGGCAGTTGTGTCTATATTCACCGTATTTATCGGTACAGGGTTTGGACTTATTGCGGCGCGTGGGTTAACGAAGCGTATTGCTGGGCTCGAGCGGGTAACACAACGCTGGCGGCGGGGTGATTTTTCAGAGCGGGTACACGACCGTTCTAACGATGAATTAGGTCAACTAGCTGGTCGGCTTAACGGCATGGCGGGTGATCTAGCGGCGCTGGTGAACACCCGTCAAGAGATGGCCATGGTTGAAGAACGTAACCGTCTCGCGCTAGAACTGCACGACAGCATCAAACAGCAAGTCTTTGCCATTGGCATGAAGTTGGGCTTTGTGGAAACTATGGTGGAGGACGGTAGCCCTGTGCAGCAGTCGCTTAGTGAGTTAGCTGAGCGCGTGCATGAAACCCAAGATGAATTGCAGCGGCTTATTCAAGGGCTTAAACCGGTGGTGCTCGAGCGTCAAGGACTCTGTGCGGCCTTGCGCGATTACGTGACAACGTGGGCAGCGTGGCATCACACTGAAACCAAATTAACGCTTGCACCAGAGTTAGCTGACCCGCAAGCCCTGCCAAGTCAAACAAGTGAAGCGTTATTTCGGATTGCCCAAGAAGCGCTTATGAACGTTGCCAAACACAGTCAAGCGGAGCAAGTTGAGGTGACACTTGCCTGTGAGGCTACTCAACCATTGACATCTTCTGCAACTTCTACAATGCCAGCCAAAGTCACGCTTACAATTTGTGATGATGGCGTTGGCTTTGATCCTGAGGATGTCACAAATCTTGGCAATGAGTCTAGCGGTCTAGGGCGGCGTTCGATGCTCGAGCGCATGAGTAAACT
>JBCCOX010000605.1:0-3369 GCA_039025155.1 Deinococcota bacterium
CCGCCGTAGCGAAACACCTGGCCTGCGTCTGCAAGGTGTGTCCGCACTACATCAACTACCGTGAGCAGGGCCTTGTCACCCGTTTGGTGACCAAAAGCGTCGTTGAGCAGTTTCAGGTAGTCAACGTCAATGACGAGGAGCGCTACCGGGTGTTGCTCGAGCTGGCTACGCTGCAAGCTCTCACGTAGATAAAGAGCCATACCGTCGCGCAAACCTACCCCAGTTAAGGCATCTACAGAAACTGCCTGCATGACACCAAGTTTACTCCTAGTTTGCCCCACGGGTTCTGTCTAAACTCTACTTAAAGCGCTTCAGATTTCTGTTGCGACCTACATCCGCAACTTCACACACACTGCGCGGATTACGCATCACAAAGATGAAACTCTAGGGAAGCCGCAAATTAACGTGGAACAGGGGGGTATACTTCAGTGTCACTTAGACCTTTATGGCTACCAACTACGAAACCCTTTACCAAACTGAGCGGCACGCACTTGGTCAACCAACTAAGGCGTTTGTCAGCTTCTTTGAATCTTTACCTGCAAGCTCATTAACCGTTGTCGATGTAGGGTGTGGACAGGGTAGAGACAGTCTTTTTATTGCTAGACTGGGCCATCAAGTGACAAGCATTGATATATCCCCTACGGGCATCAAGCAACTTTTAGAGGATGCTGGTGCAGAAGGGTTAAGTATCACCGGAATTGTTGCTGACCTCAGCGAATATCAGTTTATAGCGTCATATGACATTGCTGTAGTTGACCGCACGCTCCATATGCTTGCACCAGAGCTACGGCTTAACCTGCTAGCACGGGTGATGAAAGTTATTTCTGCTGAGGGATATATCCTTATTGCAGATGAACCTAGGAACTTACCTGCGATGCTCGAGCTATTTACTCAAGATGCTGGCTGGCAGGTAATGAAGCATCAACAAGGGTTTCTTTTTGTTCGGAAAGCTACTTATACGGAATCCGCTTGTATACCGAATAATGCCTAAAGGCATCATTGCGTCCACCACGGATTCCGTAGCTTATCCTACCTGCTCTCGCAGGAGTTGATTCTCAAAGAATCAACCGGATTTGGTATTAGAAAGAAATGATAAGGAGAAATTCATGAACAACGTTGCATTAATTACGGGTGCCTCGAGCGGCATTGGTGCGGAACTTGCTCACATTCATGCAGCGCGTGGGGGAGACCTTGTTATTGTCGCCCGGCGCGAAGACAAGCTAGATGGCCTCAAAACAACTTTGGAAAGTAACCACAACATTGAAGTCATAGTTATTGCCAAAGACCTCAGCCAACCTGGGGCCGCTCAAGCTATTTACGATGAGGTCAAGCAAGCGGATATTAACGTGCAGTACCTCATCAACAACACTGGCTTTGGCGGGCGCGGGAAGTTTTATGAGCGAGATTGGGATACCGACCTCGCCATGATTAACCTCAACGTGGTTGCGTTGACAGCGCTCACGCGGCTCTTTCTACCCAACTTTGTGGCACATAATAGCGGCAAAATCCTCAACGTATCCTCAACAGCAAGCTTAGTACCGGGGCCGCTGCAAGCTGTCTACTACGCCACCAAAGCCTATGTCACCTCGTTTAGTAATGCCATTGCTGAAGAACTGTACGATACCAACGTCACCGTGACTGCCTTGCTACCAGGTGCCACCAATACGGAGTTTGCCAGCACG
The DNA here is from genome assembly GCA_039025155.1 of Deinococcota bacterium. GTDB lineage: Bacteria > Deinococcota > Deinococci > Deinococcales > Trueperaceae > JBCCBI01. The sequence goes on from JBCCOX010000605.1 coordinate 1,683, forward strand.
GCAAATCTGGAGGCAACAGAGCTATTTAGCAGTGCTGCAAGTGCAAGATCTGTGGCGGCAGCTGGCTATGAAGCGATGCTCGCAGGCAAGCTGAACGTGATTGCCGGTATGAGTTTTATGCAACGCGTGGTGATGGCGCTTAGCCCACTCCTACCTAAACGCATGATACTCAAGCAAATTCGTCAGATACAAGAGGTTCATGGCTGACGTAAGTGCGAATAAATCAGGGCTGAAGCTCGAGCCACCACAATCCCGAGTCATCCACTCGGGTATTGACAAGCTCCTTATGAACTAGGTAGGATGCGTGGTGTAAGTAATCCACATCACATTGCTTGGTGCTTATGCATAATTGCGTGCTGTTGTATCACTGAGGCACGTTACATCTTAGGTTAAGGAGTATAAATTTATGCAGAAAACAATCATCATCTTGGTCATGTTTGTGTTTGCCACTAGCATCTCGCAAGCGCAAGACCTCAAACAAGACGTTATGAATACCTATGCGGACATCGTCTTTGCTAGCTATGAAGACTCACTAAGTCTGGCAGAAGATTTGCAAACGGCTATCAATGCGTTTTTGGCCAGTCCTAGCGAAGATACCCTCGAACTCGCCCGCACCATGTGGCTACTGTCCAACGAACCTTATGGTCAAACTGAGGTCTACCGTTTTTACGGCGGTCCAATTGATGATGAAGACGGTCCCGAAGGCCTACTTAACGCATGGCCGCTAGACGAAGCCTATGTTGACTATGTTGAAGGTGCGCCCGAAGCGGGAATTATTAACAACGCCAGCGAATTTCCAACCATCGACAAAGATCTTTTGGTATCTCTCAATGAAGTGGGTGCTGAAGAAAACATCTCCACTGGTTACCACGCTATTGAGTTTCTCCTCTGGGGGCAGGATCTAAGTGCGGAGACAAACGGTCAACGTCCTTACACGGACTACACAACAGCTGCTAACGCTGAGCGCCGGGGTGCTTACCTAGCTGCCGCGGCCGAGTTACTCGTAGAACACCTCGGCACGCTTGTCGAGGAATGGGATCCGGCCGTAAGTGGCAACTACCGTGAGAGCTTCCTAGCTCTAGATCCAGATGATGCCATCAACAACATTCTTACAGGTATGGGTGTCCTTGCCAAAAGTGAGCTCGCTGGCGAGCGTATTTTCACCGCGCTTGATAACCAAGACCAAGAAGATGAGCACTCTTGCTTCAGTGATAACACCCACCGTGATATCATTACTAACTTTAAAGGCATCGAAAACGTGTATCTTGGGCGTTACGTTCGCATTAACGGACAAGTTATCAGCGGTGCTGGCATAGCAGATGTCGTCGCTGAAGCTGACGCAGAGCTGAATACCAATATGTTGGAGTTGCTGAGTCAGGTAGACACGCAAGCGGTTAACCTAGCTGCACCTTTTGATCAAGCTATCATCACTGCTGACGGTCGTCCGCAAGTCATGGGTATCGTGACATCTCTGCTCGATCTTGGTGATACTATTGCCGTAGTGGGTACGGGTTTAGGTCTTAGCATCAATACCGCTTTGCCAGAATAACGTTAGTAAGCGGTACAACAACATCCCAACAAAGTGTAAATTCTGAGGCTGTCTCCCACACCATACGTGAGGACAGCCTCAGAATTCGCTGATGGATTTTGAGCATAATAGTAATACTATGACCAAACAACAAATGTC
>JBCCOX010000606.1:0-3366 GCA_039025155.1 Deinococcota bacterium
AACAGGGCGGTAAATTTGCAAGAGGCTATGGACGCTGACTGCGACCTAGATAAGCTCTACAACACCTACCGTAACTTTGCGCGGGTGAACCCTTTAGTATCGCGCTGGCGAGGGGTTTACAAACGTTATATTTGCCCCTTAGCTCGAGCTGCATCATCTAAAAAGATGCCATTGCAGGTGCTTGATATTGGCTTTGGTGGGGGAGATGTCGTGCAGGCGCTAGCGAGCTGGGCGCGTCAAGATGGGTTAGATATTACCTTCCACGCGATTGACAGCGATCCACGGGCGCTCGAGTACGTCCAACATCACACGACCTTAGCTACTTCTGTTCAAGTTGAGTGCTGTACTAGCTGCGATCTGATTGCGCGCGGATTAACCTTTGATGTCGTCATCTCCAATCATGTGCTGCATCACTTAACGGCTACTGAGGTTACACGTTTGTGCGAGGACAGTGCCCAGCTAAGCCGTCAGTTAGTGCTTCACAATGACCTCGAGCGCAGCGGCCTTGCCTACGGTGTGTTTGGAACCATCACCATGCCACTTTTTCGTGGGTCATTTATTACCGAAGATGGGCTTGCCTCTATTCGGCGCAGTTTTACAAAGTCTGAATTACAAAACCTTGTGCCAGAAGGTTGGCAGGTGTCACGCCTTTTTCCTTACCGATTGTTACTGCACTATCAGGTGAATCAACATCAAGTGAGTAATCGTTGATGATGGCTCACGAGGATTCATCCGTTTCCAAAATGACATCACCTGAGATGACATCATCTCAAGTAACACTACCTAGAACAGCATCACCTACTTGTGTTGAGGTTAAAACGTCGGTAGATACTGCCATCGTAGGGGCTGGCCCAGTGGGTCTGTTTGCCGCGCTGGCGTGTGCGCAGCAGGGGTTGAGTGTGCAGGTGCTCGAGTCACGCCCCGAACCTAAACGCCATAGTCGGGCGATTGGAGTGCATCCGCCTGCCTTGGTACTCCTAGACAAGCTCGGTGTTGCTGATGCCTTTTGTAAACGCGGGTTATGCGTCCGTGATGGTGCTGCGTTTGGGGGGGCTCCGCTCAAAGAGTTGGGGCGGCTCGAGTTTCGCCACCTTCCGCCACCGTTTCAGTTTGTCCTCGCCATTCGCCAAGACGATAACGAGTGCATTTTGAGTGAGGCTTTGGAAGCACATAATCAAGCAAGCCTTGCTCGAGGTGTACACGTTACCCAGCTTCAGCAAGATGACAGCCATGTTGAGGTTAGCTATGCATCTCAGCAAGATAAACGCCATACTTTGCGCGCACGGTTTGTCCTCGTGGCAGACGGCAAACGCAGTACCTTACGTGAGCAACTCGGCATTAACTTTCAGGGTGGACCTTACGCCCACAAATATGTCATGGGCGATTTTGCGGACAGTACAGACCTAGGACCAACCGCAGGCATCTTTTTAGCAAAAGATGGCTTAGTTGAGTCGTTCCCACTTCCTCACGGCGTGCGGCGTTGGGTAGTACAGCGCCATCCTGCTCAGCTAACTGATGCTTACTCTGATGACACGAAGCCATCCGCAGATGAGTTAGTGACCGAGGTGGCAGCGCGCACAGGCATAACACCAGATCCAAGCACAAATACAATGCTAAGTGCATTTGGCGTTGAACGTTACCTAGCAGATGAGTTTGTGAACGGTCGCGCCATCTTACTGGGAGATGCCGCCCACGTCATCAGCCCGATTGGAGGGCAGGGGATGAATTTAGGCTGGCTGGGCACGTGGGATGTCGTAACCTCTCTAGCGCGTCATCAAGATGAGTATCAACAGGTGTTAGCCAGCTATACACAACGTCAGCGAAAACGTGCTCAAGTTGCTGCACGGCGTGCTGAGTTTAACATGCGGGTATCGCAATCAAGCCGTTGGAATGCTGTGCGTAATAGTGCTGTCTGGGGCGCGTTGCACAGCCCTATCAAGTATTTAGCAGCGCGGCAATTTACTATGCGCGGTCTGTAATCTATAGCTTTGTGATGAGGGTGTCAGATGACAAAAACGGAGAACTTTGCCAAGGTTGAGGTTAGCTCGCAGGAAGATTTACGTGAATGGTTGCTGGCCAACCACACCCAAGCTGAAAGCGTGTGGCTTGTCACCTACAAAAAGCATGTGGGTGACAAATACGTCTCGGTTGGCGACATTTTAGATGAAGTGCTGTGTTTTGGCTGGATTGACGGCATCCGCAGGAAGTTAGACGCTGACCGCACCATGCAGCTCATTAGCCCGCGCAAGTCGCAGCACTGGGCGAAGACGTACAAAGATAGAGCGGAGCGGCTCGAGCAAGAAGGCCGCATGCATCCTGCTGGCCGTGCTGCCATCGAAACCTCCAAAGCTAACGGCCTCTGGAATTTCATGGACGACGTGGACGCGCTCATCAAGCCAGATGATCTCATCAGCGCGCTAGAAGCCCGTCCGCCAGCGCTCACCAACTTTGACACCTTTCCACCTGCCAGTAAGCGTTTTGTGTTGCGCTGGATTAAGCTTGCTAAAACGCCGAAAACACGTGCCAAGCGGATTGAGAAGACGGCCTTACTAGCTGCGGAGAACAAGCGGATACCGGGGAGCTGACGATGAGAGACCAAAGATACAAACCTACTGATGCATCTTGCGTATTTTTCTTGGATGTATTCAGGGATGATATGTCATTGTAAATAGAGACAATATGGATCGTATTAGACTCCCTAAGTCAGCTAGCATAGTTGCTGTTATAGCCGTCAATTTGTTTCCGCTCATTGGCGTAATAGCGTTTGGCTGGCAGCTTTTTACAATTATTTTGCTCTATTGGCTCGAGAACGCCATCATCGGCATGTTCAACGTTCTAAAAATGACTGTTGCACAAGGAAGTATCGGCGAAAAATCATTTAACATCCCGTTTTTTATAGTCCACTACGGCGGGTTTTGGATTGGTCACGGCATCTTTTTGTGGCTGACATTTGCGCCGCCAGCGGAGAGCCGTCAAGGAGTTGTCACCGATTTGCGCTGGGTGCTTTTAGGACTACTGTTAAGTCATGGTATTTCGTTTGTGACGCAGTATCTTGGCGAGGGGGAGTTTAGAAATGCCCACGTGCACGTGCTGTTGTTTTTGCCCTATGCGCGCGTGATGACATTGCACGTGGCAATTATTGCGGGTGGGTTTGCTATTCAAGCGTGGGGCGGGCAGCTTGTAGCGTTGGGAATACTCGTAGGCTCAAAAACGTTGATTGAGGCTGTGCTCGAGGCACGCCACCTTCGCCAAAATATCCCTGCCTAGGATTGGGTAAGATGCCTTATGACAACCTTGCTAGCATCTTCCTTTGAGGCAGCCGCTACACCCTTACAGCCGTTCACTGTTCTATTTGATGACCGTGAC
>JBCCOX010000607.1:0-3347 GCA_039025155.1 Deinococcota bacterium
ACTCGGTTCGCCGTTCATATTGCGCAGCGCGGTGACATTACCTGTAACTGCACAATCTCCAAAGGCGACCACTAAACGGCTACGAGCGCGTACTTGCTGGACGAGTTCCAAGTTGTCTTCATTGGCAATGGCACCTTCAACCAGACACACGTCAACACCTTCAGGAAAAGTTTTGGCGTCTGCAACCGGGCTGAAGACAACATCGGCAAATTTAGCCAGTTCAAAAAGCCACTCGTCAAGGTCTAAAAACGACATGTGACAGCCTGAGCAGCCACCCAGCCAGACAGTCGCCAGTTTTAATTTACTCATGGTGCGTCCTCCTGAGCTTCTATCTGAGGTGATGCCGTTTGAGGTGAGGTTACCTGTGGTGAGGCTGGGTTGGTTTGCCATTCTTTACTGCCCCTCGCCTGTTGCAAAAACTCAATCACGCCCGGTTGATGGTGCACACTGGCGACGCTCGAGCCTTTTTGGAACAGCGCCCCTACCGGGCAGGAACTCACGCACTTGCCACACGACGTACAACTAATCGAACTACCCCAAGCTTGCGACATGTCGGTGACAACCCGTGCATCTGCCCCGCGCCCAGCAATATCCCAAGTGTGTGCGCCCTCAATTTCGTCACAGGTGCGCACGCAGCGGCTACAAAGGATGCAGCGGTTGGCATCAAAACCAAACAAGGGATGAGTTAAGTCAATGGGCCGGGTTGGGAACTGATAGGCCAAATCCACGTGGTCCAGCCCGTGCTCTACGGCTAAATCTTGCAGTTCACAGTCGCCATTCGCCACACAAACCGCACACACGTGATTGCCTTCGGCAAAGAGCAGTTCTAACATCAACTTGCGATACTCGTGTAAGCGTGGGCTATGGGTTTGTACGCTGAGGCCGTCAGCAACTTGCAGTGCACACGCGGGTTGTAACTTGGGACTGTTTTCAACCTCCACCAAACAAAGCCGACACGCACCCCAAATGGACAAGCCTTCTAGGTGACAGAGCGTGGGAATATCAATATCTTCGCGGCGGGCAACTTGCAGGACGGTCTCACCCGCTTGGGCTCTGCAGGTTTTACCATCAATCGTAAGTTTCACCATTAGCGCGCCCCCTCTCCCATATCTTGCTGTGAGGCAGATGCAGCCCAAACCGCTCGAGCTGACGTGCCCATCAGCAGGTCTTCGTATTCACTGCGGAAATAGCGCAAGGTGCTCACGATTGGGTTGGGGGCACTTTGGCCTAAACCACATAAGCTGGTGGCAGCAACCATTTCACAGAGGGACTCGAGCTGAACTAGATCGCTTGGTCTAGCTTTACCTTCACAAATTTTCTCTAAAAGTTGATGCATCTGCACCGTACCTGCCCGACACGGCAGACACTTGCCGCAACTTTCATCCATGCAAAATTCCATGAAGAACTTGGCAACCTCGGGCATGCTGCTGGTTTCATTCATCACGATGAGCCCACCCGAGCCCATAATGGACCCCAGCGCTTGCAAGCTCTCATAGTCCATAGAGGTGTCCAAGTGCGCTGCTGGAATGCAGCCCCCGCTAGGGCCGCCGGTTTGGGCAGCTTTAAAGTCATGCTTGCCAGCCACGCCATCACCCATGTCTTCAATGATTTCGCGGAGGCTAATACCCATGGGCACTTCAATGAGGCCGGTGTTGTTAAGTTCACCTGCCAGCGCAAAGACTTTGGTACCTTTACTATTTTCCGTACCAATACTGCTAAACCAGTCTGCCCCGTGGCGGATAATCGCGGCCACGTTGGCATAAGATTCCACGTTGTTAATCATGCTCGGTTTGCCCCACAGGCCGCGTTCCACCGGATAAGGCGGGCGCAACATAGGGCTACCCCGTTTGCCTTCAATACTTGCCATGAGGGCTGTTTCTTCACCGCACACAAACGCACCCGCACCAATGCGCACTTCAATATCGAACGCAAAGTTGCTACCTAAAACGCTACGTCCTAAGAGTCGGTTGCGTTTGGCAATGCGAATGGCGTTCTCGAGCCGTTGCACCGCCATGGGGTACTCTGCCCGCACGTAGATGTAACCTTTGCTGGCACCTGTTGCATATGCAGCAATAGTCATACCCTCAATGACGTTGTTGGGGTCGTCCTCCATGATGGTGCGGTCCATGTAGGCACCAGGGTCACCTTCGTCACCGTTGGCAATGACGTATTTTGTGTCGGCTTGAGCCGCGTGCAACATGGCCCATTTTTTGCCGGTTGGGTAGCCGCCACCACCACGCCCGCGCAAGCCGCTGGCAAGTATTTCTTGCACAACATCTGCGGGTTGCATGGTTTGCAGGACTTTTTCGAGGGCTGTGTAGCCGCCGTGCGCGACGTAGTCCTCGAGCCGTTCCGGGTCAATCTCACCCATATTGGCCAGCACAATACGCTGCTGGCGACTAAAAAACGGATGGTCTTCAGAGAGCGTTTTGACGTCGGGGGTGGGTTGCTTATCACTTTGATCGCCAGCATCAGTTAAGTGATGTTGGATAATGTCCGTAGCTTGTTGCGCATCAACTTGCGCATAAAGAGTTGTCTCTTCACCTGCTGGTTTCATGCGCACCAACGGTCCCTCACTGCACCACCCCATGCACCCTGTTGGCACCACCTGCACACTATCTGCAAGGCCGTTGTCTTCCACAGCTTTGTCCAAGGCCTCGCGGGTAGCTGCTGCACCTGAGGATAAACAGGCTGTGGAATTACAACACATCACCCGGCAGCGGGCATTACCTTGGGCTTCGCGTTCACGCATGCCCACGTCATAAAGGTCAATGGGGCCACTCATGTGTTTACCTCCTGACCTGCTTCTTGTGCTGATAACGCTGGTTGTGCTGACAAAATTGTCTCGAGCGCTGTAAATACCGTCTCAGTTGTTTCTTTACCAAGTACCTCACCATCTAACACAAGCACGGGCGCAAGCCCGCAACTGCCCACACAACGGGCACTGTTGAGGCTTAACTTGCTGTCTTCGGTACTCCCCCCCGGTTGGACGTTGTAGCGGGCGGCAATCGCATCTAAAATATCGCCTGCTCCCTTCACAAAACAGGCAGTGCCCATGCACACCGTGCAGGTGTGCTCACCTTTGGGGGTAAAGCTAAACAGGTGATAAAACGTAGCCACGCCGTAAACCCGACTTGGTGGTAATTTGAGCTGGCGGGCAATGTAGATAAGAACATCTTCACTTAAATATCCAAAAATATCTTGGGCACTGTGAAGGGCGTCAATCAAGGCGTCTTGCGCGTAACGTAGACGTTTGAGGGTTTTGTCAAGCACCTCAAAACGCTTGTCACCGCTGGGGTGAGGCTGCTTAGCGCGGGCTGCAGCTTTCCCTTTAGAACCGCTAGCAC
>JBCCOX010000608.1:0-3341 GCA_039025155.1 Deinococcota bacterium
CGAGGCTGTCCCACACGTTGCTTAATGCATCAACTGAAGTTACTGTGACAGGGTCAAATGTGCGGTAATTGGGTGTGCTGCTAGGTGCAGGCTTACTGAAGTGAATTCGGTAAGCACGCCAAAACGCCCAGATGCCGCCGCCCAGCGCTGCAATTACGGGAACGCGCCACGCCCACGTGAGAGCGCGCTGTAAAAAGCTGCGCCTCGAGCTACCTCGAGCTGTTGGCGCAGCATTAACATCCGCATCAAAATTCGTAGTTCCTTCAGTGTGATGTGGTTGAGATGACATGCTGCTGGCATCAGGTTGCTTCATTTATAGCCTTAGACCGTCACTGAACACAACGAACACTCAATTTGCTGGCATCGGGTAAATGACTTCTTGTACGTAGGCAGCAATGTTGTCAATGGTTTCATCGCTCATGACTGCATCATAGGCTGGCATAAGCCCACGCCCATTGCGAATCATCCTGATGATGTAGTCAATGTCTTCGAGTCTATCGTTGCCTGCCAGTTGATAGCCCGCACCCCCTTGCCCCTGCATCCCGTGACAGCCCGAGCAGTTGTTTACAAACGCACGCTCACCCACGTGGGAAGGTTGTCCCATGGCGGCAAGTGCGTCAGCAGCGTCATCTGAGGCAGGTACGGTTGAGGTTGTGACAGTTGCAGTGGGTACGGTTGTTGTAGGAACTGACACAGTTGAGGTTGCCGCTGGTGGATTCACCATAGGTGTGTCTGGCATGGCGGGGTTTAAAGTCATCGTTGGCAAGCTGGTTTCACCTGCTAAACGTGCTTCTGCTTGAGCAATAAGTTCAGGTACGCGCCCGGCTGCTTGTTCGCTTCCAGCGACCTCAATGTAATCGTTCCAAGTGTCAATAGCAGCTTCAAACAGCTCGAGGCTAAAGTAAGCATTGCCCAAAAAGAGCAGTGTGTGCAAGTCACCGGGTTCTAGCTCGTTGGCGCGTGCTAAAAAGCCGATGGCATCTTCGTTGCGGCCGCTAAAAAAGAGCACTTGTCCTAGACGACTTAACGCGATGGCACTTTCGGGGTTTTCTTCCGTCAAGATGAGAAAGTAAATATCTGCAGCGCGTTCGTGTTCCTCGAGCCGCCAGTAGCCATCCGCCAAATCAGCAAGGGTTTCTTCAGATGGAGTGTCGCGTACGGCTTGCGCCAGTGGAATAACTGTCTCAGCCGCCATGAGTCGGGCAGTCACTTCAGGGTCGTCTGCGCCTTCTTCGGTGGCTAGAAAGTCTTGCCAAGCGCTAGCTGCGTCTTCAGGGCGGTTGGTGGCGAAGTAGACCTCACCCAAACTGTAGAGGGTGTCGAGGTCGTCGGGATCGCGTAAACGGGCTTCTTCAAGATACGTTCTTGCCACATCAATATCTTGCTGTAAAGATAGTAAACCGAGGCGGCGGTAGGCGAGTGCAGGCGCGTTGTCGAGATCAACTACCTGTTCGTAGATTTCGGCAGCGCGGGCGTCTTCACCGCGTACCCAGTAGCCATCTGCCAGCGCCATGAGGGTGTCGCTCGAGCGGTCGCGTTCAGCCGCCCGCTGCAGCAGCGCAAGGTCAGCAGCATCGTCTAAACGTTCGTTAGCAACGGTGATGGTGGTATCGCCAAAACGAGGCAAAATCCAACCACCCAGTGCTGACGCGCTGGCAATCATAATGCCTAAGAACATAATGAGGGCAACAGGTGCGCGTTTAGGTGCAACAGATTTGGGCGCACGCCCACGCTTACGTTTACTACGCGCACCATATTCGTCAAGGGCACGTAGGGTTTTGGCAGCTTTGGCTTCATAGCGAGCGCGCAGGCTGTCACGGCGTTCTTGAGGCAGATCGCTGCGACTGTCTAACTCACGAATGGCTTTAATAAGCGCGTCGCGTTCTTCCTCGAGGTCTTCCTCAACAGGGTCACGCATGTTGGGAAGTGGGTCAGCGTAGTTGGGGACAATCAGCGGCAGTGCCACATAAAAAAAGATAACGACAGCCAGGAGTACAAGTAAAAACACACTGAGCATCTAGGGTGTCCCCAAATCCTGTGTTGGTTGCTCATTTATTACTTGATTGTTCATAACCTTGCGGAGCTGCTCGAGGTCACGTTCGCTCACCTCAACAGGCACGTTAGCATTACGCTGCCAACGGCGTAAAAAGATGATGAGAAAAGCTAGCGCCACGATGCCACCAACAATGGGCATAATCCATACAACTAAGTGAAACCCACGGCGCGGCGGCTCTAGCAAAATCCAGTCGCCGTAGCGCGCTTGGAAAAAGGCCAAAATCTCCTGACGGCTTTTGCCTTCAGCAAGTTGTTCGTTAATGATTTCGCGCATTTCAATACTGATGGGCGCGCTGGATTCCGAGACAGATTCAGCCCGGCAGGTAGGGCAGCGCAACAGCCTCGAGATTTCAAAGACCTCACGGCCTAATTCGCTGTCAGATTGGGGTTGCTGCGCGTACACAGTGGGCATCATAAGTAGCATCAATATGACGGGGAAGAGGATGTGTGCGATGCTTAAAGATTCGAGTTTGATGGATAATCTTGTCAACATTAGGGCAACATACTTTCTAACTGGGTATCAATCATCGCTTGGGTGATGGGGCCAGCGTGTTTGTAGACTAAGGTGCCGTCAGCAGCAACAAAAAAAGTTTCGGGTAAGCCAAAAATGCCATAGTCAATGCCGATTCGGCTGTTTTCATCTACACCATTGGGAAAGGTAAGGTCAAACTCACTTAAAAACGCCCGCGCGTTGTCGCGGCTGCGGTCTTGGGTGTTGATGCCAATAACCAGTACGTCGTCGCCGTATTGCCGCCAGGTACGCTCGAGCACAGGCGCTTCGTCCCGACACGGGCCACACCACGACGCCCAAAAGTTAATAATCATTGGTTTTCCTGTGAGGGTAGCAAGTGACGCACCATCTTCACCAAATTGGTAACGCGCCCCAAAGCGGTCGTGATAGCGCTCGAACAAGGGCATATTAAACGCAGGTAAAGGGCCACCCACAAGCACTGAGTCAATATTGTCACGGCGATTAGGATTGCGCATAATTCCGTAAGCAAACAGAGATGCCAAACCTGCTACTAAGACAATGAGCCAAAGCAACCGTTTAATTGCACTTTGCTCAGCTTGGCTACCTTGTGCGTCATCATCTGCACGTGTCGCCACGACAGACGATTCTGTGCTAGACATATCTGCTGAAGACATTGCTAGCTCCCTAACTCGCGGGCACAGCTTGGCGTGCAGTCACGACGGCGTAGCGGCGTTTTGGTAAGAGGCAGTAGACTGTGCCAAAAAGCATAATCACCGCACCAACCCAAATCCAAGCGACGAGCGGGCTTTGTACC
>JBCCOX010000609.1:0-3339 GCA_039025155.1 Deinococcota bacterium
CGGTTTGCGGCAACCGACACTCACCTTAGCGAGGTGATTCGCAAGCATGATTATCGGTTTCAAGATGAGGCGATTAGCGAGGAGGAGCGGGCGAGTGTGGAGCTTGTGTTGGGCGTGCTCGAGACACTTCCTTGATATATCAACGTGCCACAGAGTAGGTGAGGCTCGAGCCTCAACCTTTTAGCGAACACAACTCATCTGCAAACATTATCTTTGATGACTTCTGATACCACCTCTTGAGTGAGGGTGATGCATCCATAAGGGAAGTCAACTCGGGGATGTATCCTCAACAATTTTCTCGTGTAGCTACACAAGCTTACAGATGATTATCCACTGATTATCCACGCCGCAGTGAGTAATTCGGTGCATCTTTGGTAATCGTCACATCATGCGGGTGGGATTCAACCAAACTAGCGCTGGTGATTTTCACAAACTGAGCCTGCTGCATGGCGGCAATATCCACCGCGCCGCAGTAACCCATCGCGGAACGCAGCCCGCCCACCATTTGGTACAACACGTCATCCACCGGACCTTTGTGGGCAACCATACCCTCAATGCCTTCGGGAACGTACTTTTGGTTGTTTTCTTGAAAATAGCGGTCAGCACTGCCAGACGACATCGCGCCTAAACTACCCATGCCCCGGTAGGCTTTGTAACGGCGTCCGTCACGCAAAATGTCTTCACCGGGGGCTTCGCTGGTGCCAGCGAGCATAGACCCGACCATCACGCAAGACGCACCTGCGGTCACAGCTTTGGCGGCGTCGCCTGTCATTTTGATGCCGCCATCGGCAATGAGCGGCACGCCTGCAGCTTGGGTGACACTGGCAACATCCATAATGGCAGTTAGTTGCGGCATGCCCACGCCGGTGACCACTCGTGTGGTGCAAATACTTCCGGGCCCAATGCCAACCTTGACGGCATCAGCACCAGCGTCAATTAAATCTCTGGCAGCTTCGGCAGTAGCAATATTACCCGCCACTACGTCAACATCTGGAAAGGTTGTTTTAAGCCAGCTAAGCGCGTCCATAATGCCTTTGGAATGGCCGTGGGCACTGTCTAGGACAAGCGCGTCTACATCAGCAGCCACAAGGGCAGAGGCGCGTTCTTGCAGGTCGTGTGAGACGCCCACGGCGGCGGCGACCCGAAGACGCCCGAGGCTGTCTTTGGCAGCTTGAGGATACTCGAGCTTCTTGATAATGTCTTTGATGGTGATGAGCCCTTGGAGCATGTAAGCGTCATCCACCACGAGTAACTTTTCAATTTTGTGGTCGTTGAGAATGTCGCGAGCTTGCTCGAGGGTCGTACCTACTGGAACCGTCACCAAGTTATCTTTCGTCATTAATTCCGTCACAGGGCGGCTCAAATCGCTCTCAAAGCGCATGTCACGGTTGGTCAGAATGCCGATGAGCTTGCCGTCATCTTCCATGCTGTGATCTTCTACAATCGGCACGCCGCTGATGCGGTATTCCTTCATAAGCGCGCTTGCCTCAGCTAAAATGGCGTTTCTCCCTAGCGTGATGGGGTCAACAATCATGCCGGACTCTGCGCGTTTAACCTTGCGCACTTGCTCAGCTTGGGCGACCACGCTCATGCGTTTGTGAATCACGCCGATGCCGCCTTGCCGGGCCATGGCAATGGCCATCTGCGTTTCGGTGACGGTGTCCATTGCTGCAGAGACAACCGGCGTGTTGAGTGGAATGTGGCGGGAAAACAAGCTGCTAATGTTGACATCACTCGGTAGAACGTCAGAATAAGCAGGGACTAACAGCACGTCATCAAACGTAAGCGCTTCGGTGCGGAATTTGCTGCTTACGGCAGGTTGCTGGGGCAGGACAGATGTCATGAAATAACCTCGCGTTTCTGGGTGCTTGTGTTTTTGAGTAAGTAAATCAAAAGACCATGCATCTGGAGCAAGATAAATGCATGAGGGCAGAACCGATATTGATGAGATAATGACAGCGTTAACTACAGTCGTGTTAACAACAATGGTATTAGCTACAGCAGCGAGCCTCACCGCAGCATTCCCCTTTGAAACCGGCTGAGGTGATGACCGTACAGATATAACTCGCACGATTATGCTGTGCAAGTTCCAACGATTATAAGATGAGACCTTGCTGAGTGCGTGTAGCAAGGCTCGGTTACTAATAGCAACTCCAAGAGAAGTTCCCCCACACCTAGTGGGTCTATTTCTACTCGCATGGCTCGCATGACTAAGTTGCTGGAGCAACTCCAGATGGAAATGCTTTAACAAAGCTCAGATGACATGCAAAACAAATGGCTCGAGCATACTCGAGCCACCGTCAACACTGGCAAATCGTAATTAATGTTCTCTAAAACAACCCCAAGCGTTGCCACAGTCCGTCTGATACGCTTGCTTCTTCAACAGGTTGCAAGTTCACAAAGCCCACATCTGCACGTGGCTCCTGAGCGAGCATCGTGGACGTAGTAATTTCTTCAGACACCATAATGGCGCGGTAGATAAGTTGGGCCATGGCTTCGCGGGTGAGGTCGTCGCGGGGTGCGTATGTGTGAATGGGCATAAGCTCGAGCTGGTGAGCTGCTTTTTGGTAGGGCAAGTACCACGGTTCACCGTCTTTGGCAACGTCCACTGGCAAGTTAAACGTATCAATCACCAGTTTCAAAGCTTCAACATAGGTAACCGTGCTGTCTGGCGCAAAGCTGTCGTCTGGGTAGCCGTTCACCAAGCCAATTTCTTTAGCACCGCAGACGTAGGGTGAAAACCAGTCTGCCAAGTTGACATCTGCAAAACAGCCAAGCGGTGGGAAGATGCGATTTGTATGCTCGAGCATAAGCAAGACCGTAAGCTCAGCTCGTTTGACTAGTTTTTTCGGGCGAAATGTACCATCTTCGTAGCCATTTAAAATTTCGCGCTCGTGTAAAAAGACAATGGCATCCGGATAGGTGCTGTAGCTGATGTCATAAAAAGGCTCGTAAAGGGCACTACTAGGCTCAGGTCGGAGGGGTTCAGAAGTTGCCTTCACAGGGGCGAACATTGTCATTATGAGAACGGCGAGGCAAACTGTGTGAATACCAGTGGAGTACTGCTTAGCAAGGTTCATGCCCGTACTGTAGGGCTTTGGGATGCAAGAAGGATGATGCATAGCTAAGAATCATGAATTAAAATTCTAGATCAGATGGCATAAACATGAGTTAAATGAGTATTTTGCTGAAATTATGAGATGATTTCAGCAAAATTATACTTGTAGAAGGGTACATCCCATTTTCGACAGGTGGAATATAAGAGGTCATAGATGTTGCTTGTCCTACAGCGCAAAACCCCCTAAATCCCCCTCAGAGGGGGATTTAGGGGGTTTCCCC
>JBCCOX010000610.1:0-3318 GCA_039025155.1 Deinococcota bacterium
ACCACCAACATAGACGTGCGCCTTGCGTGGGTCACGTTAGATGAAACTGATAATGCCGTTAAACGCTTTTGGAGATATCTGCTGGCAGCCTTTGGGCACTTGTTGGATGAAAGCCCCATAGACAGCTTAAGTGACACCATGAAGCAGTGGCTCGAGCTAGCTGAGCAAGAAGGTAACGAAGAAGCTGGGCTCGCGGCTGATCTGTTGGTGACGCGCATCGTCAACCGCTTGCTGGATACGCCCCAAGAACTTGCCCTCGTGCTAGACGACTATCACATCATCACAACTGCAAGTATTCACCGGGCTATTAGTAAACTCATTGAAAACGCGCCGCCAACCTTTCACTTTATTTTGAACTGCCGCAGTGAGCCTGACTTGCCGC
This sequence comes from Deinococcota bacterium, assembly GCA_039025155.1. Classification (GTDB taxonomy): domain Bacteria; phylum Deinococcota; class Deinococci; order Deinococcales; family Trueperaceae; genus JBCCBI01. The sequence continues at coordinate 383 of JBCCOX010000610.1, forward strand.
TCTCGAGGTTACGAGCGAGGGGTGAACTGGTCGAAATTCGCAGCGAAGACCTGCGCTTTCAAGGTGAGGAAATTAGCCAGTACTTGCGTGAGGTGATGGATGTTGATCTGACTGCCAGCGATGCCGACACGCTAGAAAAGCGCACCGAGGGCTGGATTGCCGGCTTGCAGCTTGCCGCCCTGTCACTTAAAGGCAAACGCAACGTGTCTGACTTTATTGAGAAGTTTACGGGGACTGACCGCTACGTGCTGGACTACCTAACCGAAGAAGTGCTGATGCGCCAAGATGATGCCACCCAGAACTTTTTGCTGATGACCTCCATGTTGGCGCGTTTAACGCCGGGCTTGTGTGATGCCGTCACAGGGCAGACAGATGGTGCGCGGCAGCTCGAGCGGCTCGAGCGCAAAAACTTGTTCATCACCGCGCTGGATAATCAACGCGAGTGGTATCGCTACCACGCATTCTTTGCTGATTTGCTACGCTACCGCTTAGAACAAGCACGCCCTGATTTATTACCCGGCTTGCACCGAGCGGCTAGTGTCTGGTTTGCCGCCAATGCATATCCTGCGGACGCCCTTCAGCACGCGGTAGCGGCTGGCGATGTGGAACTGGCAGGTAGTGTGATTGAAGACCACCCTAAAGCAGACCTTATTGAGCGCGAGCTTAGAGTCTGGTTGGGCATTCACGATACTGGGCTAGGGCTCGAGGAGCTTATTTCAGAGGCCATACAGCACGACATCACTGCCGACCAACGCAACCGTTTGTTTGCGGCTTTAGAGCAATCCCGCACGACCACGCCAGTAGACAGCCCGCTAGACGAACCCCTAAGTGACCGTGAACTAGAAGTGCTCACCCTTATTGCAGCGGGCTATGCCAACAAAGCTATTGCCAAACGGCTTGATATTTCCCTAAACACGGTTAAAACCCACACCAAAAACATCAACAGTAAACTAGGTGTCTCGAGCCGGATGCAAGCCAGCGCGCGGGCGCAAGCGCTAGGACTCCTTTAGATAAACCTTGCTAACGTGATGCTACCTAGGTTGCTGCTACCGAGACGGATGTTGTTAATGAGGGTGTGCTAATGCGCGCACTAGCTGCCGTAAAAGGTCGGGTTGTTTTTATCCTCGTTGTGATGTTGCTGTTGCAATTAACTTACCCGCTCTCATTAGTTAGTAGCCTCTACAACAGCATCTACTTTGTCGTTTATTTAGGGCTGTTAGCAAGTGGCATTCATGTAACTGGAACTACACGAACGCGGTTAAGTATTGCCATTGGGGTGTCAGCTGTGACCTTGGCTGCAGGTATTCCTTGGGTGCTAACCAGTGGTGATAACCTTTGGCTTACACTCATTACATTTCTAGGGCTGGTGTCGTTTCAAGTGCTTATTGTGGCGGTGTTGCTCGAGTACATCTTTTACGAGCAAGAGGTTAACCGCAGCGTGGTTTACGCCGCGCTGACCATCTACATTTTGCTGGGTAACATCTTTTCAGCAATCTACAACATCATTCAGATTTTTGATGATAAAGCCTTTGCCAGTAGCATTTTCGACACACCGCTCATCTGGCAGCACGTGGTGTATTTTAGCTACGCCACGCTCACCTCCCTTGGCTATGGCGACATCACCCCGCGCTCAGCTTGGGCGCAGTCCGTTGTGGCTATTGAGGCGATGATTGGTCTGCTCTATATTGCCATCATCATCGGGCGCTTGGTGAGTGTTTATTCAACAGATGCCCTTCAAGCTGAGGTTGCCGCTTCTAAACTTTCGCCAAAGGCTGATACTTCTGACGCTAATACGCTCAGTGCCAATACTTCAGATGTTAATACCCCAAATTGATGTCAATTTTGTTGGGAAGCTCCCCGCTGCTGGCTGCTTGGTTGAGCATATTCGCTAAAAAGTAGATACGGCTGTCGTCGTCTCGCCCTAGCCAACCTGCCCGGTGTGGACTGAGGATGACGTTATCCAATTCATGAAATGGATATTGCGAGGGTTGCGTATTAGCCCTAGCCTCTTCTTGACGTGGGTAGGTGTACCACACATCGAGCCCAGCGGCTGCTAACTTCTCGTCTCGTAGTGCCTCGTATAACGCAGTTTCATCTACCACTGCACCCCGCCCAACATTGACCAGCACAGCATTTTCCGGCAGTTGGGCAAGTTCATGCTCACCAATCATGCCAGTTGTCTCAGGCGTTTCGGGAAGTGCGATGAGTAGTACATCCGTTTTAGGAAGAAGCTTAGCTAAAGCGGTCATCGCATAAACTTTGGCATGTGGGTCCTGAGTGTCCTCGTCAGAAAGGGTGCGACGTACACCAAGTACATCCATTCCAAGTGCTTTACAAACCGGAGCCATGTGCCGCCCAATGCGGCCATAACCGAGGATGAGCACGGTGCGCCCTTGCAAAAGCAGTTGTGGGCGTTCGCTGTAGCGCAAACGCCAATCCCCTTGCCGTAATTCACGGTCGCCTTTGACTAAAAACTTACTTGCCCCCATCATAAGCGCCAGCGCTGTTTCTGCCGTGGGTACATAGTTATACGGTGCATTGTGAACAGAAATGTTCGGATGTTCCCGTAGTACGTCTTGCGCAGGTTTGGGCGGCCCCGCAAACGGAATAATGACCGATTTGAGGTTGGGACTTGCTGTGAGGCGTTCGTGGGTGGGGAAGGCATCAATTAGAATGTCGTAGCTTGCAGGTGAAGGAAGGTCGCGGCCGTACTCAAAGTGAATGTTGTCTGCGAGTTTGGTTTGGAGTAGCTCGAGCGACCCCTGAATCGCCTCCACATAATAAAAAATATTTAACATCACGCCTCCTTATAACTTATGCCATAACGACGCACGGTCATGTTGTCACCCGTCTGCAAAACTACAGCCGCCCCACCCGGCCCGCGCGGGTCAGCCCCACCTTGCCAAGTTTCCCCTAGCCGGCGGATGCTCTGGGTA
>JBCCOX010000611.1:0-3317 GCA_039025155.1 Deinococcota bacterium
AAACGAGCCTACGACTTGCATGGCCGCTTCTCCGCTCGCAAAGGGAGTACTACCAATGTTGCAAGTGCAATCCAATGAGGTACGCGGCGCGTAGCCTTCGTTAATAAGGGTTGCCCACAAATTGAGTGCGGCCGCCATACCTTCGGTATCAAAGGTAGCTTCGGTTAGATTGTCATTACTGACATTGGCACCTGTCTGCCACAAAAAGGGATACCAGGTAAAGTTTTGATAAGGTCCCGGCGGCGTTTCAATGACAATGGGAATAATATCGTTATCCAGAAACAGGTCACTAACTGCTAACAGCTCATCCCAACTGCGCGGCACTTCAGCACCAACCTGCGCAAACAAATCGCGGTTGTAAAAGAGCGCAATGGGCCCCATCTGCATCGGCATAGCAACGGGGACACCGTCGTAGGAAGCTGCTTCGAGCGAGGCCTCTCTAAAATCACCGCGTACTTCAGGTGTAAAAATGCTCGACAGATCTGCCAAAATGCCGCTACGAGCGTACTGCATATAGGTCGCCGGCGACACCAAGAAAATATCGGGACCCGTCCCTGCCGCAAATGCTGTGACGAGCGGCGTACCACTGGCATAATCTCCAAAAGGAAAAAAGCGCATCTCAACAGCTTTATCTGGGTTTAACTCGTTCCACTCGTCAACCCAGCTCAGCATGGCTTGGTTGTCATTGTCGTCTTCGTTACCAAAGCGCCAGAATTCCATCGGTTGGGCACACGCTAAACCCAGAACGAGCAAGATACTCAGTAAAATAAGTCGTTTCATATTATCTTCTCCTCACTGCAATCGTTTGCAAACACAAGCTAATATCGGGCAATGCTTACAGGCTTAATCTCCTTTCGCTAGGGTACTCGAGCGTTTTGTTTTATTTCAGATGTAAATATGTGGCAGCTTAGCGTGCTGTAGCAAGGCGCGGTTCAGTACAAGAATCGCGCACAATTAAATGAGGTAGCAAGACTTCCCTGACTACCTCAGACCTCCCTTGCAAGCGTTCAAAAAATAGCCGCGCTGCTGTAACACCTAGGTCTTCAGCAGGTTGTGCCACGACTGTCAGCGGTGATTCGATATAGCGTGCCCAACGCACATCATCAAAAGAAATCAGAGAAATATCATCAGGGATTTTAAGCTCGCGCTCCCGGATGGCAGCAAGCGCACCTGCCATCATTTCGTTATTCGCGGTAAAAAGTGCTGTAGGTGGTTCTCGCAAGTCCAGTAGCGCAAGCGCCGCCTCGTAGCCTGAGCTTTCGCGGAACGTTCCCACCTGAATGTAGCGACTTGGCAGGTCAACGCCTGCTTGCTCGAGCGCGTTTTCAAATCCTTTTAAGCGTTCAAACCCTGTGCTGAGGTGTAGCGGTCCGGTAATCACCGCTATCTGCTTATGACCTAGCTCGAGCAAGTGTTGCCCAGCCAGTGACGCCCCCAGCACGTTGTCTACAGTGACAGCATCAACATTTTTGAGCCCCGAGTAACGGTCAATATCGATGATGATAAAACCTTCACGCTGACGCCGTTCTAGCACGTCTAAACTCATACCCGTCGAAGCATGAATTACGCCTGAGACTTGTAATTCACTAAGTAGACCAAAAGCTTGCTCTTCTTTTTGCGGGTCTTCGTCGGCATTGCAGACAATGCAACTGTAGCCGTGCTGGCTAGCAAATTGTTCAATGGCACGCACCACCGTAGCGTAAAAGGGGTTCTGAATATCTGAAACGATGACTCCTAGGGTGTTGGTACTGCCCTGCTTGAGCGAGCGAGCAATGGCATTGGGTGTGTAGCCATAGGCTTTAACAGCGGTAAGCACCCGTTCACGTGTCTCCTCAGCTACTAAATCAGGGCGACTCAAAGCTCTGGAAACGGTTGCGGTGCTGAGGTTAAGTTTTTGTGCAATCTCACCAAGGGTCATAAGGGCTCATTATTACGAAAATAGAGGCTAATCCCAAGTGTAGAAGCGTATATATGCTCTCCAAGCCAGATGTGTACCTTACGAGCAGCACAAATGACGTGTCAACACCACGGGATTTGGAGGCTTGAGTGAGCTCAAGCAAACTAATTTTTGTATAACGAACGAAGTATATCGCACACTGCAATCCTTTGCAAGCTTTGCCAAAGATAAATCTTCTACAGATACTTAGGGAGTATTGTCTTAACAGGGGAAAACCCCCTCCAAACGAATAAAAGTTAGTCTGGGCAATTGCTTTAAAACATTTTGTTTAGCAAAGTTAGGCGTAATTTTACCTTGACATATTAGATTGCAAACGTTTACACTTATCTAGAAAATAATAGCTCAAATGACACAGTCACCTATGCGTAGTGATCTTATACATAGTTTTAGTTGAATTTTCTATACTAAATTTTATTTTGAATTTAGATGTTAGTTTTAGCCTAAAAGAGGAGAGAAAATGAAACACCTTATGAAGTGTGTCGCTACTGTTCTTGTCCTTGTGCTTTATGGAGTTGCCCTAGCACAAGCAACAACACAAGAGATGGGCGAGATTACAGTACAGATAACTCAGAAATGCACGATTTTGCTGCCAGTGCCGCTCAAGTGCGTGCTACTCAGCAATTGGAGAATATACCCGTGGTGATTATCAGCCAAAGTGAAACCAATCTGCCTGGCTTGCCATTGCCCGATGAAGACCGTCAGGCGCTTACCGATGCATGGCATGGTTTACAAGCTGATTTACTCAATGTATCAGACAACAGCACACAACTTATTTCTGATGACGCAGGACATCATGTCTATGCAGATGACCCTGAGCTTGTGATTGATGCCATTCTCGGGCTAATAGCTGAGGTGAGTGGTGGCTAGACGTTGTTTAGGCTAGATATAACTCCCATGACCAAGGTGAATTGGTAATGGGGTAAGCGTGAGGATTAGCTCGAGTCGTTTTGGGTTCTCTGCCTTTGCTTTCCTACTACAGGACTTGTATCTCACCTCATCTGAACTTAAAACTTTCCCGCTCAGGCATTTTTGTCATTACACAGGTAAGCGGTGCAGCAACAAGCATGCACCGCCTACCTGTATTCGCTCCACTTTATCTCGACTTTGGCTTGACTATCCCCGCTTAGCCTTTACTGAATGAGTTTTGGAATGCCCCATGTAATATCTTTCTACTCACACACCTCCAACTCAAACACTACCGTCTCAAAGTAAAGAACCACCTCTAGAAGAGGTGGCTTTCCAAGGAGTCCTTCGGACACATATTGAAAAGGATAAATGAGGTTAAACCGAACAGACATTACCACCGTTAGAAACGGTAGTTTTCCACGAGGAAATAATGATCCCACTCGTCATAGTCGCC
>JBCCOX010000612.1:0-3314 GCA_039025155.1 Deinococcota bacterium
CTTCAATGCCTTGACTTTCACCAATTCCCCTAGTATCGAAGGCTAATGTAATATATCCGAGCTTACTAAATTTTTCAGCATAAAATCCTGCAGCATGTTCCTTTAGTGACGTTGCAGGTGGCGCTAAGACGATAGCAGGTCTTTTCTCTCCATCTTTATAATCCTCAGGAATGTAGAGATTTCCCACAATTTTCTTCCCTTGACTTTCATACTCAACTCTATTCGGTCCTTTGCTGAATGTTTGATCAATAGATTTGTTATTCTTTGGTATTTTTAGCTTTTCAATGGAAGTACGACCCAATATTGCGAGTACCAATACCCCAAAAAGGATACTAAATAGAATTACCATTTAAGTTACCTCTGCATCCGGATAGTCACGTTAATGTAAAAGTATTCACTATATACGATGGATACCTTGAAGCCCGTCCATGAGGTGGAGCGGATTTGTACTCCTACAACCCTAATTGTTGTTTGATTAAACTTAGAAAATCAGCGTCGGCCATCTGTTTTCTTGCGCCAATCAACTGCTCGGCATCTGAGCCAGCGATGTAACGGAGCTGGTTAGTACCATCAGTAACTGCTGTATAAATCACCTTGGCAATGTCGCTAGCCTCTGAGGGTATATCAACCGCCCCGACCCCAGCCACGAACTTCTCAACCAATGGGTTATAGGCTTCAGGGCTGCCCTCAACATTTAGATCAAAGGATGTCGTCCCAAAGTTTGTTTTGACACCACCAGGTTCAACAATTTTTACGTTGATACCAACAGTAGCAAGCTCGAAGGATAGTGCCTCTGATAAGCCCTCAACTGCCCACTTTGTGCCGTGATAGAGCGTGCCGAGCGGGAAAGCGACTTTCCCACCTACTGAGGACACATTTACAATGACCCCCGAACCATGTTCACGCATGTTGGGTAAAAATGCTTGAGTAACTAGCAGCAAGCCGATCACATTGACATCAAACTGGCGGCGGATTTTCTTCTCGGGGGTGGCCTCGAGAATCCCATAAGAACCGTAGCCTGCGTTGTTTAGAAGGGCATCAACTTTGCCTAAATCACCAGTGATTTGTTGCGCTGCACTATTGATAGATTTAGGGTCACTTACATCAAGTTGGTAAATAGAAACATTGTCAATGTTGGTTAGTTCAGTTTCTTTTTCAGGCGTTCGCATGGTAGCTGCAACGTTCCAGCCTTGTTCTGCAAAGTGTTTGGCGGTGGCTTTACCAATGCCTGAACTTGCCCCTGTGATGACGATTGATGACATGATGACTCTCCTTTTGGGTGAAGTGAAGGTGGATTAAGGAGAGTGTAAGTCGCTGCAAGCCAAAATGCACTAGCATACCGTGCCAATTTGCTTGCAGATTATGCCATCAGAATGTTTACAACCGCATGGTGCTGTTATTTGATATTGTCTTCCGACATGATGGCGATAAACACGCTTAGCCGCTGCCTCAGTACACGCATGAATGGTCTAAGGAACAATATCAATTAAACGATATTGATAACAAGGTTTCTTTTAGCTTTGCCTGACTCGAGATAGCGAAAAGTATCAGTTACGTTAGCCCTACGCAACTTGGATGATGACTTTGCCTGTTGCATGTTTTTCTTCCAAATAGGCGATAGCTTTGGGCGTGTCCCTAAGTGGGTAACAGCGATCAATTTTTGACTTGATGCTGCCTTGCTCGAGCAGCTCAGCTAAATAGGCTAAATCATCCTGTTTTATCTGCGCCATCATGACTGAAATCCTGCGCTTACTGGTTTTTGAGGTGATAGACCCAAACACCACGACCTCAGTTAACATGTGAACTAGGCTGGTCATACCAAGCACCACAGCGGTACCGTCAAGGCTTAGGGCGCGTTTATAGCCAGCGTTGCTGCCATTGCCTACAGCATCGAGAATCACGTCGTAGTGCTTGCTTGTACGGCTATAGTCGGTTTTTGTGTAGTCAATGACGTGATCTGCACCAAGTGAACGGACGTACTCGAGCTTTGGTGTGCTGCACACGCCTGTAACCTCTGCGCCAAAAACCTTGGCAAGCTGCACCGCGTAGCTGCCCACGCCACCTGCTGCTCCGTTGATGAGGACGTGTTGCCCTGCCTTAACTTTTGCGTGGTCACGCAAGCCCTGAAGTGCTGTTAATCCTGCAATAGGCACGGCTGCCGCTTCTTCAAAGGAGATGTTGTTTGGTTTATGGGTAATATTGGCTTCGGGGCTACAGGCATACTCTGCGAAGCCGCCGAAGTTGATGTCACCAAAGACGCCATCACCTACCTTAAATTGACTGACCTCACTACCGACAGCCTCGACAACACCGGCAATGTCGGCCCCGAGTGTCCCGTAAGTAGGTTTGAGCATGCCATTAGAAAAACGTACTGGGAAAGGTTCACCACGCATGTTGTGCCAATCCCAAGGATTGATAGAGGCAGCGTGAATTTTAACGAGAACCTCATTGGCTTGGGGTTGGGGACGTGCAACATCTTTGAATTTGAGGACATCAGGTGGGCCGTAAACGGTATTGACAAAGGCTTTCATGTCAACCTCCTTGAGCTTGGGTGATTTTGTGATGATTCGTGAAGATGAGATTGACCAGACACAGGTGTCTGCTCTAAATCGCCTAGCTTTTTGAGCAAATCACCACTCAGTTTCGAGATGATCTTGCCCCCGAACGTGATAGCTCATGGAATAGAGGCATCGCGTTACTGTTTGACAGGCTTAGGTAGTCTCTGCCTTCCGATTATGGGTCTGTGGTAAAAGATTGTCTCACACAGGTGTTCACAAAGCATCGCAATAAATGCCTTCAGCAACGTATTTGCTAAAGACTGTTTAGCTACTTGCGAGCATAGCGATAAGCTAAGGCAAGGTACAGAAACTAAAGTAGGGTTGGTGACGGGAGTGTCCAAACGGTACTAAAGTTTGGTTGTCATCAAAAATGTAATGAGGTGGTTGATAAAGCTGTACCTTGGTAGCTACTCACCTAACAAAAAAACTTTGCAACATGACTTCAAATCAAGGCTAAAGCTCGAGCTTTAGCCACTGCTTCTGTTCGGCGCTGTACCAAAAGTTTGCCAAAGATGTTGTGATTGTGCCCTTTGACTGTGCTGAGCGATACCGACAAGCGTTCGGCAATCTCTTGATTGGATAAGCCCTCAGCGATGAGCTGGAGTACCTCGAGTTCGCGTCCACTTAAAGGCTCAACGAGCTTATCTGGTGGTGTAGTTTGCACCAGTATGGCTTGTTGACTTTCAGCGCTGTTCATAAAATCTAAGAGCTTGCTAGCATGATGGCTGCCATCACCTTGAACGTGCACTTCTATCA
>JBCCOX010000613.1:0-3307 GCA_039025155.1 Deinococcota bacterium
ACTTGCGGCGTGTATAAACTCCCATGTTGATGCACATGATTGCGCATCCATGTTAAAAGTTTGTCAAACTTAAGTGCGCGCATGTCCTCGTGAATGCTGGGTTCAGCCGCGAGCGCTGCGTTAAACAGTTGTACGCTCATGAGGTTGCCCATGCTGTAGGTCGGAAAATAACCAAACGACCCGCCTGACCAGTGAATGTCCTGTAAGCAGCCAAGTGCGTCTGTGCTAGGGCTAATGCCGAGGTAGTCCTGATATTTGGTGTTCCAAGCCTCAGGTAAATCAGCGGCATGTAGATGTCCTTCAATGAGGTCAAGCTCGAGTTCAAAGCGCACCATAATGTGCAAGTTATAGGTCACTTCGTCAGCCTCAACCCGAATAAAACTAGGTGAAACAACGTTGATGGCCGCGTAAAAGTCAGCTAGGGACACAGCTTCTAACTGCTTTGGAAATGTTTCTTGTAAGAGCGGATATGCACCCTCCCAAAACGGCAACGAACGCCCAACAAGGTTTTCCCACAAGCGCGACTGGGACTCGTGAATGCCTAAACTGGCAGCGTTACCCAGTGGCGAGCGCTGAAACTTAGCCGCAATACCTTGTTCGTACATGGCATGACCCGATTCATGCATAGTGCCAAACAACGCGGGGGACAAAAACCCATCTTCGTAACGGGTGGTAATGCGAACATCACAATTGCTAAAACTGGTGGCAAAAGGGTGAACCGAGCGGTCAATGCGGCCGTGCTCAAAACTGTAACCAAAGCGCTTAATAACACCCGCTGCAAACTCTTCTTGGGCGGTTTCGTCAAAGTCTTGGCGCAAGGGTGCGTCGCTTAGCATTGTGCCGCTATTTGCAATTTTGGCAAGGACATCTTTGGTGGCATCTCGCAAGTCAGCAAATACACGTTTGATGGTGGCTGTGCTCGAGTCCCGTTCATACAAGTCATGAAGTGCGTCATAAGGATGATCGTCGTAGCCCAAATAGTCTGCACGTTTGCGGCTTAATTCCACCATTGTCTGTAAATGAGGTGCAAACTGCTGAAAGTCATTGTTACTGCGCGCTTCAATCCAGGCATGATGACTTGCGTTCACCGCGCGCGTCCACGTTTCTACAAACTCGCTTGGCAGTTTGCGGCTGCGGCTTACCATGCGGTCGGTAAGCTCTAACAGCACCTTATCTTCATCACGAACTCCCTCAGTGAGGGCTTGCTGACTTTGCTGCAGTGTGTCACCCAAGACTTTGCTGGTGACTTTCTCGTGAATAATTTTGGCTAAGGTGGTAAGTTGCTCGCCCCTAGCGGGGGCTGCCCCCGGTGGCATTTGTGTTTCTTGGTCCCAACTGAGGAGACTAGCGGCTTGCTCGAGGTTGGCAATATCTGCCAGTTGGGTTTTGAGGTTATCAAGGGGCATTGCTGCTGGCGCGTCTGCTGTTGTGGATTGTGCCATAGTGATGTCAGTTTACCCCGAGATCGCGTGAGGATTACAGTAAGCGTATTGCAATTTTAGTAAGTACAAGAGATGTTAATTGCAGAAAGCATAAGATATTGCATCATCACCTTGAAAATATCTTGGATTTACAAGGGATGTTGCTGCATCAGGAATGTTTCTGTGTCGGATACTTATAGAAGTTTCACAAGACACTATTACAGACGCTTGATGGTGAATGTCGTGCTCAGGGAAAGGGAGATATCATCAGATGAAAATTATGTGTACCCCAACGCATGTATCACATCATCTAGCGTTGCTATTAAAAGACGAGTAGGACTGGCATCAAAAATGATGCCAGCTAAGTTAAGTTTTGAGATAAGGCAAGAGACCATCCTTGTAGGATTTAAGGACGGTCTCTGACGACATCAGTAATAAACGACATCAGCAGTGAATGCATCAACAAGGAACGACAAGCAGCTTAGAAGGGGAAAAAGAGCGGCACGACAATAAGCGCGGCCACTAACAGCACAAGCTGTAAGGGAATACCGATTTTAACAAAGTCGTTGAAGCGGTAGTTGCCCGGGTTAAGGACGAGTGTATTAACCGGTGAAGCAATTGGCGTGGCAAACGCAGTTGAGGCAGCAATGGCAACGGTCATGAGGAAACTGGCTGGCGAGACACCAACTTGCTGGGCAATTTCAAAGGCAATAGGTGCAAGTAAGACGGTTGTGGCCGTGTTGGACATCACTTGAGAAAAGGCTGAGGTGAGTACAAACAGTGCGGCCATCATAATTAAAGGTGGTGCGCCACCTAGGCTGGCGACCATATTATCGACAATGAGCGCCATACCGCCGGTGGTCTCGAGCGCCGTTGCCATCGGCAAAATAGCAGCAATAAGAATTACGCTTTCCCAGTGAATGGCCCTGTAAGCTTCTTCCATGCTGACGCAGCGGGTAAGCACCATGGCCATAGCGCCAATAAGGACCGCAATGACGTTTGCTGTAAGCCCAAAGGTCATGAAGATGAGCATGAGCACCATGCTGGCAATTGCCCAAGGTGCGCGCTCTGCGCGTGGTGGCACATGCTCAAGTTCAGCAGATTCGGTGACTACCACAAAGTCGTAACGTTCGTTGCGAAGTCTGGCAAGATCTTTGTGACTGCCGGACACAAGCAGCGCGTCCCCTGCAGTGAGGGTGGTTGCGCCAACGTCTTTTTCTAAGACTTGCCCGCGCCGTTTAACCGCTAGAACTAAGACGTTGTAGTGATCAAAAAATTTGAGATCCCGCACAGTTTTGCCGGTGAGCCTCGAGCGCGGCCGCACTAAGACCTCTACAACAGCCGTGTTGTCAGGTAGGTGAGCGGTTTTGCCAAGTAGCTCGAGGTTTTCTTCGGTAACTAAGCGGCTGAGGTCGGTGGGGTTAGCTCTCACGTAAAGAATGCTATCGGCTGGGACAAGCGAACTGTGGTCAAACATCTCCGCATGGTCTACGGCAACACTAGCGGGAGTTACAGCCGCGACTGATAGAGTATCTTCTTGATTGTAAGGGGTCGTTTCTGTACGTGCTTGAGCAGAGGTGGACGCAAGTGCTACTACCATCACGTTGTAACGGCGTCTTAACTGCAGGTCAACCACCCGTTTGCCTGACAGCGCTGAGGTTGCTGGAACCCGTACTAAAAAAAGTTTGTCAGCGAGGCCGTAGTCGTCACTAAGTTCAGCCGCAGAGGGTGAGCTGTTGTCCTCGGCATTTGTACTATCATCTTCAGCTTGACGGTCAGGTAGTAACTTGTCGCCAAAAAGTGCCATAAAGCCCATACCGCAGGCAAGCATGGCGAGCCCCACGGGTGTAAAGCTAAAAAAGCTAAACGCAGGTAACCCGCGTGAG
>JBCCOX010000614.1:0-3306 GCA_039025155.1 Deinococcota bacterium
ATTGAAAATGATTTACCTTCGGTTACGCTCGTTCACAAAGGCAACATTATGAAATTTACCGAGGGTGCGTTTCGTGATTGGGGCTACGGCTTGGTGAAGCGCGAGTTTGGCGCAACTGAGCTAGACGGCGGTCCTTGGTGTACGTTTAAAAACCCTAACACCGGGCGCGAAGTTGTCGTGAAAGATGTGATTGCAGACGCCATGTTGCAGCAGATTTTGACCCGCCCAGCCGAGTACAGTGTCATCGCCACGTTGAACTTAAACGGGGATTACATTAGTGACGCACTAGCTGCAGAGGTTGGCGGCATCGGCATTGCGCCGGGGGCAAATATCAACTACGACACAGGGCGCGCCATTTTTGAAGCCACCCACGGCACAGCGCCGAAATACGCTGGACAGGACAAGGTTAATCCGTCATCCGTAATTCTGTCTGGCGAGATGATGTTACGTCACCTTGGATGGCATGAAGCTGCTGATTTAATTATCAACAGCATTAGCAAAACCATCAGTGCTAAGCAAGTTACTTATGACTTCCACAGGTTGATGGAGGGTGCGACGCTCCTCAAGTGTAGTGAGTTTGGGACGGCGTTAATTGAGAATATGTAGGTTGAGGTTGGTGTGATGGTGGGTGCGTCTCGAGGTTACTCGAGGCGCATTTTTTATGACCGTGACACCTCATCAAAAACCAGCGCAGCATCAATCCCCTCCTGCGTCAGTCTAGGATGTGCTTCAATAAGCTGCTGCCGACTCTCACCACTCGCAAGTTTGTCCAAAATAGACTCTACAGTGATACGTGTACCTTGTACGACAGGTTTTCCCATCATGATACTTGGATCTGACACAATACGCACTGGTTTAAAGTGAGTCATAGTTGTATTGTAGTACACGCATAGCCGTAACGGTTATTGTCACCTCAACAATCGTTCACTACCCCATAGTGCCACCTCGTTTGACTCCGTACAGTTGAGGTCATGGCAACACCCAACCCTCAAAACTTTTCACCCGAAGACCTCGACCGCATCATCATGATGGCCTGGGAAGACCGCACCCCGTTTGAGGCAATTTACGCTCAGTTTGGCCTCACCGAAAACCAAGTCATTCAACTGATGCGGCAAATTCAACCTCAAAAAACCTTTAAACGCTGGCGGATGCGGGCAAGCGGGCGCAAAACCAAACACAGCAAGTTGCGACCGGAAGATGTTACGCGCTTTAAGTCAGACGATCAAAAGTTTTAACGCCAACGTTCATCACAAACGCGCACAACACATAAAAAAAGTAGCAGACAAACCTTACATGCTGGCCTTAGGCTAGGCATGTGAAACGCTTATGGATACTTTTAATGGTGATGGCGCTGGCACTAGCGGCAGCTCAACCTATGAACGGACGCCGCGAGCGCTCGTTTTCAGAGCGGGTGCAGTTTGCTGAAGACCGCGTGCTTTTTGCTTTTTTGGATGACTTCACAGCAGCGATTGAACGACACGACTGGGAGCATGTGTTAAGCCACTTTTATGAAGAAACTTACTTGATTCAAACCCAAGAATTTGGCCTGAACGACGCTGAGTTTATTATTGGTGCTATGGGTTTAGATATGGTTGACAACGCGCTCATGCAAACAACGGGCGCAGACTCTGGCTTTGTCGCGCTTAATCAAATTGATACTATCACAATTTTAGAGCGCATTAATTCGGGGATTGGTGCAGCTGAACTGCAAGGGAACATCACCTTAATTGATGGCGGCAAACTGTCCATAACCTTATTTTTACGGCAGTCGCCAACCGGGCGCTACGAAATTGTGTCACCGGTAGGATAACTAAGCGCCTTAGGATAGCTGTTGATGTTGGCATGCAAGTACCTGCGGGTATGATGCAGGTATGATTTCTCATGCAAATACGGAGCAAACCCTGACGAGTGATGACGTTCGGGTGCTGCTCGAGCAAGCCTTTTCAGATGGTAGCTGGAACGGTCAAAGTGTACTGGTCATTATCCCAGACGCCACCCGCAGCGCGCCTATTCCGCTGATGTTTCGGCTTCTTTACGAAGCACTAGGTCAGCAGGTAGCCCAGCTTGACTATCTGATTGCCCTCGGCACGCATCAACCTATGGATGACGCGGCCATCGCCAAGCTGGTCGGCGTGAGTGAAGCTGAACGGCAGCAACATTACCCCAAAAGCCGCGTGTTTAACCACCGCTGGGACGTGCCCGAGCAACTTGTGACCATCGGCGTGATTGACGAAGCTGAGATGAACACGTTGAGTGAGGGTCTGGTTATTCGAGAAACACCCATCACCATCAACAAACTTATTCATGATTACGACCAGCTCATTATCTGCGGGCCGGTGTTCCCGCACGAAGTGGCAGGCTTTTCCGGTGGTGCGAAATACCTTTTTCCAGGTATTGCTGGTCCGCAAATCATTGACAGTTCGCACTGGCTTGGGGCACTTTCCACCAGTATGGACACCATCGGCGTACAGGACACACCCGTGCGGCGAGTATTTCACCGCGCCGCAGAATTTGTGGATACCCCCATCACTTGCCTCAAAATGGTGGTTACCAACGACGACCTCTACGGGCTGTTTATTGGCGGTTTGTACGACGCTTGGCAAGCTGCTGCAGAGCTTTCTGCCAAGTTACACATTCACTACGTAGACACACCCTATCAACGGGTCTTATCCATGCCATCAGCTAAGTACGACGACCTATGGACAGCCGCCAAAGCCATGTACAAAACCGAACCCGCCATTGCCGACGGCGGCGAGGTCATCATCTACGCACCTCACTTGGCTGAGGTCAGTGTGACTCACGGCGAGCTCATCAAACAGGTGGGCTACCATGTGCGGGATTACTTCACCAAACAGTGGGACAACTTCAAAGACATCCCATGGACCATTTTGGCGCACTCAACGCACGTTAAAGGTAAAGGTACCTTTGAAGACAGCGTTGAAACCCCGCGCATTCAGGTGACGCTAGCAACGGGCATCCCCAAAGAGGTTTGTGATCAGATTAACCTTGGCTACCGCGATCACCGCGAAATAACGCCGGAAACCTGGGCAGACCGTGAAGCTGAGGGTATCTTGCTGGTCGAAAACGCTGGCGAGCAGCTTTACCGCTTACGGTCTTAGGGGTGTCATCTTCAGGTGTGGCGTGTGTCATTGGGCTAGACTTGGGGACAACCTCGAGCAAAGCCGTGTTACTCGACAGCACAGGCAAACTCATCGCCAAAGCAGGTTCACCACCTTACCCACTGCACAGTAAGCAAGGTGGTGCTACCCAAAACCCAGATGACATTTGGCGGGGTGCACGTGTAGC
>JBCCOX010000615.1:0-3292 GCA_039025155.1 Deinococcota bacterium
ATTTTTTAGTCTAGTTCGCGTTTTAATCCCTTTTCCTTAGCAACTAAAACCGTCTTTACCTTATACTAACTCAAGACTTTGTTGCATGAATACGAAAATCGAAAGTGAGTCGCTGATTAAGGACTAAACTATGCCTAAAAAAGGCGATTCCCATCTCAGAGCAAAAAACGCTTGCGGATGATACGAAAGAAAAATCGCGAAAATACTTACGGAATCCAATTTATGCAACAACGCCCTAACTCAACGCAACAAAGTTACAGTTTAACGATGCTATACCGATCTATTTAACGGCCCCCATGGTCATTCCCTCAACAAAATACTTACGAATTGCAAATGCCATAATTAACATGGGAATCATGACAAGAATACCTGCAGCAGACATTTGCTCCCACGGTACATCACGTTCACCCACAACATTTACTAGCCCAACAATTGCCGTACGTGAATTTCGCCCAGTGAGCAAAAGCGCATAAAGAAACTCGTTCCACGCAAGAATGAAAGCGAATATGCCCGTGGTAATCAGGCCAGGAATAGATAAGGGCAAAACAATATGTTGCAATATTTTAAACTCAGTGCAACCGTCCACCATGGCGCTCTCTTCAATTTCCATAGGTAATGTATCCATAAATCCTTTTAAAAGCCAAATCGAAAAAGGGATTGTACGCGTTAAATTGATAATCACAAGCCCCAAGATGGTATCTAGCAAATCAAAGCGGCGAAAAAGTGTGAAGTAAGGCAATACTAAAACCACAGGTGGGAAAAATTGTGATGCCAAAATGCCTACTAGTAAGGCCTTCTTAAAAGGTAGTCGGTAACGCGACAAGCCATACGATCCCATGGCAGCAAGGGGTAAGGTAATCAGCACCACAAATACACAAATGAGCAAGCTATTCAGCAATAAATCTGCGAACTGAAACTCATTAAATAAAATCTGGAAGTTTTGCAACGTAGGTTGAAAGAAAATAGTAGGTTTTTTAACGTCAATTGGTAGCTTAAACGCAGAGATCGTAATCCAAAAGATAGGAAACATCACGAACAAAACGATAACTGTAAGCGCAGTGTGATGCCTAACTTGCGCGCGCCGTTTCTTTTGTCGCTGTTTCTTTTGTTGCTGTTTCTTTTGGGTTATAGCTTGATTGGGAGAATAGGCGTCAGTAGTCATCATTTAATCCAATAAAACTCGTGAATACACATACGAGAGCACAATCAAAATCATGGTGAGGATCATCGCTAGTGCTGAAGCGTAGCCCATATCAAAGATTTGAAAGCCTACCCGGTAAATAAAGTAATTGAGGGTTTCGGTAGCGCGGCCTGGACCACCTGCTGTCATGGTTAGCACAAGGTCAAACATACGGCTCGAGAACAGTGTGATTAGTAGTGCTACAACCAAAATCATCGGGCGTAGTAAAGGCAAAGTGATATTTACAAAAACCCGCCAGTCACTTGCGCCATCCACTTTGGCAGCCTCAAAAATACCGCTGTCAATGTTGTTGAGAGCACCCAAAATCATCAACCCACCTAATGGACCCCAAGCCCAAAATAGCGCTGCCGACATCCAAAATAGTGCCCAAAAAGGATTCGCCAGCCACACCACATCTTGCATAAAAGGGAACACGAAGTCGAGCATGGTGTCAATAATTCCCTGCCCCTCGAGCAACATAAATCTATATGAGTAACCGCGTAACGTTAAGCTAATCGCAAAGGGGAAAATAAGCAAAGCTTTTACAATGTCAGCAAAGATTGAGCCACGCTGCACGTTAACGGCAATAAACACCCCAACAACAATAGAGAAAAACGCGGTCATCGTGGTGTAGGTAAAGGTGACCCGCAACGAATTAAGAAAATCACTATCTTGGAAGGCACGCACGTAGTTATCAAAGCCGACATAACCTTGCGGTGTGAGTGAGCGCGTGATTTGCCAACGCTGAAAACTCAAGTTCACAACCTGCAAAATAGGCAAGACGGTTGTCACCACTAAAATAAGCAAGGTGGGTAAGAGTAAAACGTATTTAAAGTTGGAAGTACGCATAAGAACATAGTTAGCTAGTCAGCACTCAGTTGGTTAACTGCCAGGTTAAAACAGCCATGTACTGACTAGCTAAGCTCTGATTTTAGTATCTACCAGACCGCTGCATTACATCATCAATGTCGGCAGCTGCACTGTTCAAGGTCTCGGCAACGTCCGCACCACCTGCAATGTTAGACAGGGCAGTTTCTAGAATGTCACTCCCTTCAGGGAATTCTAAATACACGGGTAAGGGGGTTGCGCTCGAGTACGCATCACCCATGGCTTCACTAAAGCTATCCCACGAACCTGCAGCAGCATCACTATAAAGGCTAGAAAGACGGTTTGCCACAACGGTTTGCCCTGAACCTACTGCTTCTAGGTCAAGGTCAGGGTTAGTCATCCACTTGACCCACTCGAGCGCAGCTTCTTTGTTATTAGAACTCGCTGAAATTGCCATTGGCCAGGTCATCGCAACAGGTGCTGAGGGCCCTTCTACACCGGGGATAATGGGCGTAAAGCCAGTGTTATCAATAACAACTTGCTCAGCAGCTTCGGGATTTTGGAAAACTTCGTACGCCCATGACCAAGCGAGCACCATGGCCGCTTCACCGCTCGCATAGGATGTGCGCGCGTCGCCTTCGTTGTAGGTTACAGCAGCAGGTGGCGCGTAGTTAAGCAGGTTAGCGTACATTTCGGTAGCAGCAATCGCTTCAGGGCTGTTCATGACGGGGCGAAAATCAGCATCGTACTGGTCAGCCCCAAAACTGCGCAATACATTGGTCCATGGAATTAGGCTGATGCCGCCACCTTGTTTAGCCCAGTTCATAGTGATGCCGTACATATCGTTGTCTGCTTCGGTAATGGTTTGAGCTGCTGCTGTAAGTTCATCCCAAGTCGTGGGCACACTTAAGCCCAGCTCATCTAACACGTCCTGACGGTAATAGAGCATCATCACGTGAGAACGCGCTGGAATGCCATAGAGGGTATCGTCTAGCGTTGCCATGCCAATTGTCGCGTTGGGGTAGTCACTGAGATCAGGCGACCACTGATCTGAAAAATTAGCGATTGGTTCTAAGAAATTAGCGAGCGACGGTCCCCAAGTTTCAAAATAGATAGTTACATCCCAACTGCCGGGGCTACCAATGCTTTCGGTGACGATTTTTTCGCGCAAGCCGCCGAGTGGATCATTGGTAAAAAAGACCTCGATCCCAGTTAGGTCGGTGAACTCTTCAACACTATCTGCCCAGGCCACAAATTGTTTTGCTGCTGGGCAACAAATTAAAA
>JBCCOX010000616.1:0-3291 GCA_039025155.1 Deinococcota bacterium
ATAACGACAAAATCCAGCCGACGGCAGCAACGTCTAGCTCGAGCACACTGCTTGCGACCAATGGAATGACAACCTTGCGCCCTGCCCGTACCCCTTGCGCGCAAAGCTGCGCTAGCCCAGCCGTTGCCAGTAAGGTGCGGTTGTCGTAGGCAACTTTGGCAAGATGCCGCCGAGCAGATTCTCGTGTAGCGTCATTGGATTTACGCTTAGACTCACCCATTCTTGCAAACACAACCACACTCACGACCGATGCAATACTAAACCCCGCACAGAGCGCAAACGGCAAGCTAAGCCCGGCCCGACTGGCAATAGTTCCTGCTAAGAGCGGCCCCACAAACACACCAATGCGGTTCACGCCGCCAAAAATGGCAATCGCCCGCCCGCGCCCGTGGCTGCTTGCGTTTTCAGCTAAGTAGGCGTGTCTCGAGACATTGAACAAGCCCGCTCCTAAACCCGCCAGCACCCGCAACACGAGCATCCCCCAAGCTGCTTCAGTAAGCACTAACGCACCCGCTGTCAGTGCCAGTGCAGACCCACCAGCTATCATGACAACCTTGCGGTCAATACGCCGTAAGAGCGTCCCAGCAGGAATATCTGTTAGCAGCATGCCGATAGCCTCACCTGCTAGAATGACGCCTACCAGACCATACGAAAAACCAGCACCACGCGCATAAAGCGGTAGCACTGTGGCCATCATGCCGTCACTGATAGCAATGAGTAAGGTTGGCAAGTAAACGGGTAACAGTAGCTGCATGACGCTCCTTCAAGTCGCATATGAGGGTTGGTGATGGTTCACGCACAGCAATAATATATGCCGTGCTAAGCAGGTCTACCATCATAAGCGGATGCAACGTTCAAGATGGTTTTTCTGATGCCATCTTCTGCTAATCAGCAGCTTGTCTAACCTCAAACCACAACGCTAAAAGCCTATCTAAAAAGGTTTCAAGTGATGAAATTTCACCATCAATCAAGTGCAAAAATTAGGCGTCTTTATCGAGAAGGACTCAGCGGTGTATCCGTCAAGAAAGCCTCAAGTTGATGTTTTTAAAGACTTTTTAGACAACGTTTAAGCTCGGTTGACCTACACCTTGCAGATAAAACTAACAAACATCATCATCCAGCTTGGATATTGTTGACATTGACAGTGGCTTTGTGCAGAAGGTGATAGCCTTAACAGTATGTCTGTCTCTACCCACGCTACTCGCAACCGCCTCACCCTTACAGGCTCGAGCCTTGCTGCTCTACTAGTGTTCTCGCACGTGTTTAATGATGGCTTTGCCAACTTGCTACCCGCACTATTGCCCACCATTCAAGCGCGGTTTGGGCTTAGTGAAACTGTGCTGGCCGTGTTTGTAGCTACAAATTCGCTCACGGCAAACGTCTTGCAGCCCGTGTTTGGGGCGCTGTCTGACCGTTGGGGTAAACGCTTGGTAGGAGCGTTGGGACTGCTAGCAGTATCCGTCTTGTTGAGTTTTATTGCCAGTGCCATGACCGTTTGGTTATTTTTTATACTTTTGGCACTAGGCAGTTTAGGGTCAGCGGCGTTTCACCCGTCTGCTATAAGCATTGTGCGGGCAGCTAGCGGTAAAAGTCGCAATAAAAGTCTGTGGCTTGCTTGTTTTACGGCGTCTGGGCCAGCTGGTTCTGCGCTTGCACCTATTGCAGTGCTAGCAATCATTCGCAGTTTTGGCGTGCAGTACGTGCCTTGGCTCATGATTCCAGGGGTGATAATGGCACTTGCTATCTACACCTTTACCCCACAACAACCTCGCGCAACTGGTAGCAAAAGGCCTAAGCTTATCGACTGGCAGTTAGTGCGCGGACCAGTGGGCTTACTGGCACTAGCAGGTGTCATGCGCAGTATGGCCTTTATAGGCTTTTCAAATGCCATGCCACTTTACCTAGTACGGGTTCACAACTACGCCCAAGACGCCAGTATCATCGGTTGGACAGTGGCGCTCTACAGTGCGTCTTCGGCAGTCGGGGTGCTTTCGTCTGGCTTACTCGAGCCTCGTTTAGGGCGTAAGCGCCTCATTGTCGGCTGTATGTTGGCATCGCTCCCGCTTATGATTATTGCCTTACAAGTTGTACCGGGCGGGTTAGTTTATTACGTACTCATCGCGTTATGTGGCGCGCTCACCAATGCACCTGTGCCGCTCTTAGTTGTTACTGCACAAGACCTTGCGCCACATGCGGTGGCAACAGCTTCAGGCATGCTCATGGGGCTCACGTGGGGCACGGCGGGGATTCTTTACATTGGCATTGGGCGTTTACAAGAAGTGTGGGGCATGCAACCTGCGATGATGGTCAGCTTTGTGTTTTTGATACCCGCAGCGATTCTTACCTCTGTCATTTTGGACCGAGCGCTGCCCCAGGGGACATCAACTAGACCTTAAACATAAACCCTAGAAATAGACCCTGAGGCAGATGCTGTAACCTAAACTCAACACATCTGGCTAGGTAATTGAGGAGACTTTGTTGTGTTTGTGGTGTGCATCACGTGAATGCGCATCACAAGATACTTAACTGCTTTGTAGAGAAGCCAAAATAGATAAATCATTGTGCTGTACCTCGGTGAGAGTGATGGCGAAGGTGGTGTTTTTGTGCGCTGTCTCGAGCAACGTCCAAGTGTTGAGTTGACGATGCTTGAAATGACCGCGATTGAAGTGACCACAAACGGTGATCAACTGGCACACCATCCAGTCCAAAGATGAGGTGACCAAGGACGTAGCAGACGCGCTCGAGCTTATTTAACCCTTGTTTAGGCATGGCCTAAGCTCCTTTCTATTGGTAGTACTGTGTCGTTAGGTTCTTGCTTTTCATCAGAATGTCGAGTGTGAGTTGAGGTTGGCGCGACCACGGTGATGGCAACGTTGCCTTTCTTGTGACCACGGTCAACGTAGCGGTGGGCAGCTACAATGTCCTCGAGTGGGTAGGAACTATCAATCACCGTGCGGAGGTTACCAGCCTCGATGAGAGTTTTGATGGACTCGAGTTCCTCCGGACGTTCCGGTGGACTTTGACCTAGAGTCAACGTTTTATTGCTCGTAAGCATCGCCCACAGCATCTGCCAACTAGGCACAGGTGAGGTGCAATTTAAGTAGCTTCCATTTGCTTTAAGCGCGCGCAGACACGCTCTGAAGGGCGCTTTGTTGACGACATCAAATACAACATCATAGTGACTTGTGCCAAGGTTAAAGTCATTCCGCGTATAGTCAATTGCCTCATCTGCACCTAGCGAGCGAACTAGCTCGAGGTTACTTGGGCCGCACACCGCCGTCACCGTAGCAC
>JBCCOX010000617.1:0-3287 GCA_039025155.1 Deinococcota bacterium
AAAGTGCCGGGTTTTGCAGTGGCAGGTAAGTCAGGCACGGCAGATATTTTTGACCACGACGCTGGGCGCTATATTGAAGGTGACTACACGATGAGTTTTGCAGGTATTTTCCCGGCGGATGAGCCCAAAGTTACCGCCCTAGTGTACTTGCAGAAACCGCGTGTAGGAACGACAAGTTCGCTAGTGGCAACGCCTATTTTTAGGGTTGTAGGGAGTGAAGCCATCGCCCGTTGGGGGCTTGCGCCGAGGGAGTAAGGGCATCTCTAGGCATCAACATCACGACCTACATGGCTGTATTGCACAACTTTCCTTCAATAAGTTCATGGCATCAGCATTTTGAACCTTGTGCCGCCTCATTAGGATGTAGTTTTAAGTTGATGTGGCAGGTTGCAGCTTGATAGCCTCAGCTTGTTGACGAAGTTGCTCGAGTAAAGCCCTACTGCGCCAAGCTAGCCAACCAACCTGAGCAGTATTGCCCACCAAAAATGCAAGTATCGCAACATAAATACCCGGAATACTTGCCAGCATAACGCCTGCAAAAAGTAGTACGGCGGAAACTACCAGCGAGACAACAACAGACTCCGTAACGTGCCGTGTTGTGCCTTTGGCAACAATTAAACCCTGATACAAATTGCGCAAGCAGGAAACAGCCGGCCAGAAGATACAGTACACAAACGCTGCCACAGCAATGCTGATAAGCTCATCTGGCAAGCTCACAACCCGTTCAAAATAGCCTCTGGCAAGTGGCGTTAGCGCTAGCATGACGAGCAAGCCGGTGAGTGCAGTACTTAGCATGAGCGCAAAGCGGCGCAGGTCATCAAAACTGGCCACGTTTTCTTTGAGAGCTGTCACAACGACCTCGTTATAGGCAAAACCCATGCTGCGAAACAAAAAAATGAACGAGCCCAGCACCGGCCAAACAGCGTTTGAGGTAAGTGGATTCGGCATGCGGTTGAGTGCAAACGCACCAAGGGGCTGGGAAAACAGCAACACAAAACTGGTGAGCGCCAACGGGATGTAAAACCTTCGGAAATACGGCCATAAGAGATATTCATCTGTGTGCGCTGCATCTCTGATGCGATGTTTGATGATGGGGCGGGCGCGAAGGCCAATAAACACAGCTTCAGTAAGCACCCCGCAACTAATGCCAAGGGTAGCCACGACAATGCCCGGCTGCCCTAGCACCACGCCGCTTCCCATCCCCAGCAGATTGCCTAGTAAACGCAGGGCAGTCCCGATGCTCACGACATTTGAGCTACCGTAGCGTATCAGCACGCCTTGGTGAAAGCGCCTATAGCCAATGCTCCACGTCCAAGGCAGTAGCATCATGAGGCCCACACGGGCAGGTGCAATAATTTCTTCAGGTGGGCGCATCCACTGCACCACAACAACATCAAACAAAGGTGTAAACGCAAGCAGCGCATGAAGCACCGTGATGATGCCACAGGTCCACATCATAAAGGTGTACATGCGTGTGTAAGCTTGCTTATGGTCGGTGAGCGCGGTTGCGGCTGCTAGCAGCATAATGATGGGCGACTCAATAATAAGGGCTAGCGGAAAAACAACCCCGCCGAGTGCGGCAAGTTGTACAGTTGGCTCTGCTAAGCGGGCCATGACCGCACTGACAAGGGGTTGCTCGAGCCCCATAAATACCCAACTTAGGGCGAGTGGCCACCATATTGCGTAAATACGTCGTAACACGGGTAAATTCACCAGCGCATCGTAGCAGCTAAGGGTCATCTAGACTTGTCCCAAGCAAGCTTTTGGTAGGTGCGTGATAGTTGTTGACAGCGCTCGAGCAATTACATGTGATGATACGCACCAGTTATAAGCGATTTCTGGTTATAAGCGATTTCATTGTCACTAAGAGTGTCTAACGCCTAATGTCAGAATAACTAATGTTAGGGCATAGTGTCAGGAAACTACTTGCATGTAACTCACGGTAAACATGTATACTACCTATTGTGTGTAAGATGTGGTTGATGTGAGTAGATGCTTGGCTCGAGCGTGTCACACATCAATTGCAAAAGATGTTTACTTGTACAGATGTATGTATCACGGCGTATGTATCAATAGTGCATATATCAATGTAATTAAACCATCTTGGCGATGTAGCTGCTGCACAAGGTTATATACACAAGACTTCTGCATGCAAGATAGTCTCGAGCCAACGAACTAGCATTAGCACCACAGGTTTAACTGCTTTAACTGCTTTAACTGCTTAGTTTTTTAGCTGCTTAGTTTTTAGCTACTGAAGTTTTTAACTGCTTAGCTTGAACGACCTGTGCTCGCGTTGGGAGGCACACCTTGTGTTAACAACCACTATCATTCAACAGCTTGCAGCTTCACTAGCGTCTTCTTCGGTAGTAGCTGATGTTAACCTTGCCTTATCTAAGCCTGCCTCATTATTGCGTCCGCTAGCTGAAGATACCCAGACGCCCTTCCCAGCAGCAAACGGCATTGCCTTCCACACCAATCAAGTGCGTCTAGGAGATGCTTTTTTTGCACTGCCCGGTGAACAGGTTCACGGGATTCGCTTTGCAGATAAAGCGCTGGAATTAGGTGCGGCGTTTATTGTGTCAGATCAACCTCACCCAAAAGGTGTACAGGTAGACGATCCGGCCGCAGTGCTGCTAGCACTAGGTTACGCCGCGCGTGCTGAGCGGCAGGGCAGAGTGATTGGCGTGACTGGGTCAGCAGGTAAAACAACAACTAAGACCCTAGCTGCTGCTGCTCTTGCTTGTGATAAAAGCCAAGGCAATTTTAATACACCTTTGGCACTGGCCAAAACGCTGGTGGATAACCTGTTGCGTGGGGACGGCGATAAACCACTGGTGCTCGAGCTTGGCATTGACCACGTGGGTGAGATGGATGAGCTGGTTGCGCTAGCTAAGCCAGACATTGGCATCTTAACGCTCATCGCCGAAAGCCACTTAAAGGGCCTAGGCACCTTAGAAAACGTAGCCACCGAAAAGAAAAAACTTATTAACGCCTCTCCGCGCAAACTGATAAGTGCTGAAGCATGGCACTTTTTAACGCCAGCCGAGCAAGTGGGTGCGTGGTGTTACGGGCTTGAAGCGCAAGATGCTGACAAGCCATTACCTGAAACTACAGTTCTTGCCAGCGTGAATGTATCTCAACAAGATGCCAGTCAAGTGCTGACCGTGCTTGGTGAAAACCTCAGCCTCTCAACTTTGGGTACAGCCGCGGCCCGCAGTGCAACTGCTGCAATGGCACTCGCTAAAATGTTAGATGGTGATTTGTCCCAAGCTGCAGCCAACATCAGC
>JBCCOX010000618.1:0-3279 GCA_039025155.1 Deinococcota bacterium
AAAATGTTCACGTTGAGGACGGCGCGAACATTGTCTTTGGTGAGTTCGTGCAGACGTTCCCAACGAATCACACCCGCGTTGCTGATGACGATGTCGAGCTTGCCAAAGTGTGCTATCACCTTAGCCATCATGGCATCAACTTGGGTTGCGTCGGTGACATCAGCTTGGATGGCGAATGACTTGCGTCCAAGTGCGGTGATGTCATCTGCTCGAGCCTCTAACTCATCTAAGTGATAGGCGTCGTTCACCGCCACATCTGCACCTGCCCGAGCTAGCGTTCTGGCGATGCCCCAGCCGATGCTGCGCGTCTGTGACGCCCCTGTCACCAGCGCAACTTGCCCTGCTAACTCGGTCATGAGTTGTGTCATGAAATTGGCACCGGGGTAAACAAAATTTTGCCGTCTTGTTTGCTGTCAAAGCGCGTAAACGCTTCTTCCCAGTCAGTAATTGGGAAGCTGTTGGTGATGATGGCCTCGGTACTGACCACGCCACTACCAAGTAGCTCGAGCGCCCTAAGCCACGCAGACGGCACGCTGGCATTGCTCCCGGTCACAACCAGTTCTTTGTAGCAGACTTGGTCAAGGTCCCAGTTTATGGATTTACCAAACAGTCCAATTTGTACGTAGCGACCCTCGCGGCGCACCAGCTCGAGCAAACCCGCTGCTGCTGGACCCGCCCCTGAACATTCATAGACAACATCTGCCCCAAGCCCGTCCAGCGTGATGTCTCCTATAAGTTCATTAGGGTTTTGCGTTTGAATGTTAATGACGTGGTCTGCGCCTAGATGTTGGGCTAGCTCGAGCCGTGTCACATCTGCTTCTGTCCCCAGCACGACTACCTGCGCGCCCGCTGCTTTGACCACTTGCAAGGTGAGGAGCCCAATCGCACCCGGGCCCGCAATCACCGCGACATCTCCCGGGCGTACCGTCGGTGTGGTGAGGACGGCATGTACCACGCACGCAAGCGGCTCGGTTAATGCACCTGCTTCTGAGCTGAGGCCGTCAGGGAGAGGGTGAACGTTACTGGCAGGTACCACCACAAGATTCGTAAACCCGCCATTCACCGCTGAGCCAATGGAGCGCCGCTGCAAGCACAAATTTTCATGTCCGGTAAGGCAGTAGCGGCAGTGACCACAGGTTGAAAAATAGGTTTCTGTCGTGACCTCCGTACCTACCTGTACAGTCTCAACACCCTTACCAACAGCTACAACTTCACCAGCAACTTCATGACCCAAAACAACAGGCGGTTTGGTCTTAAATTCATCGTGGTAGATGTGCAAATCTGTACCACAAATGCCTGCCGCAGCCACTTGAATGAGTACCTGCCCAGCGGCTGGCTGCGGTTCGGGAACCTCCCCCACACCAACGTTGCCGGGGCCAGCCGCAAGTTTCATGAGCGCTTTCATAAGCACCTCGTTTCTAGTGTGTTGCGTTACCTAGTTGTATCAAAAAAAGGGTGTTTGGCGCAATCGATTGCGTTCGTTAGCTACGATGATTAATACGGGATCCGCTTGTATCCCGAATAATGCCTGAAGGCATCATTGCGTCCACCACGGATCCCGTAGCTTATCCTACCTGCTCTCGCAGGGGTTGATTCTCTACGAATCAACCGGATTTGGTACAATGGTGCGCTTTTGATGTTGGTTAAGTGTTGATGTGGAGGTTGCTTCTTAACATCTATACCCGTCACGTGGAAATGCCAACTCAATCGCGTATAACTAAACGTATGACCACAGCCATTCGCATATCCACAACAGACCGTCCTAGCCCTGAACACGTGCAACGGCTTTTTAAGCAGACAGACTGGGCAGATACCCGCAGCCTTGAAGGCATCGCAATCATGCTCGAGCACAGCTCGCTCTGTATAAGCATGTGGGATGGTGAAAGCTTAATTGGTTTTGCTCGAGCCTTGTCTGATGGTGTCTACCGAGCTTATCTTGATGATGTGGTGATTGATGAAGCTTACCGGGGGCGGGGTCTAGGGCGTCAACTTTTAGAGGCAGTTAGCGACCATCTTCAAGACATTGAGCAGATCAGCTTACTTTGCGCTGAGTCGCGCATCCCGTTTTACACCAAGTTTGGCTTTGAGTTAAGCGACATCACCTACATGCAGCGGCGATACGACTAGGTTGAACTTAACTGAGGGGCTCAAACAGGCTGAGTTGCTCAACATTGCGCGCGCTTACATCACTCATGTTAAACACGCCCACACCAAGCAAGCGCACGGGTTGGCTAAGTGGCACGCGGGTGCGCAGTAAACGCTCTGCATTCACCAAAATACTCTCAGCTTGGCTCACTGGACTTACCAAAGTCTGTCGCCGGGTGATGATTTGGTGGTCGCTGTATTTGACTTTGAGGCTCACACCACCAGCAACAAGATTGTACTTAGTGAGGCTTTTAGCGACCTGTTCCGCGAGTGGGGGAAGCTCGAGTGCCAGTGCGTCGTAGTTAGCTAAATCTTCACTAAACGTTGTCTCTGAACTAATGCTCTTGTGTTCACGGTTGGGGTTTACTGGACGGTCGTCGATGCCTTGGGCAATCTGCCAAAAGCGTAGCCCGTTTTTGCCAAAGCGTCTTTCTAAGGCATCTTTGGAATACGCCCGCAAGTCAGCGCCGGTATAAATGCCCATCTGTTGCATTTTGACAGCCGTTTTGGGACCAATGCCATGAAACTTGCCAATAGGGAGCGCTGCTAAAAACGCATCTGCTTTGTCAGGGGTAATGACCGTAAGGCCGTCTGGTTTGTTTTGCCCCGAGGCACTTTTGGCGAGAAACTTACTCGCCGCCACCCCAGCTGAGGCAGTCAGTCCCACGGTATCAACAATGTCTTGCTTAATCTGCTGCGCTAACAAGGTTGCAGACGGCGGTCCTTGTTTAGGGTGAGTGACATCTAAATACGCTTCATCCAATGACAGTGGCTCTACTAAATCTGTATAGCGAAAAAAAACCTCTCGGATTTGCTGCGAGACGTCGCGGTAAACACGCATGCGCGGGCGCACAAATAGCAAGTTAGGACAGCGCGCTTTAGCCATGCCAGAGGGCATCGCCGAGCCTACTTTAAACTGGCGCGCTTCGTAGCTGGCAGTCATGACCACGCCGCGCGGACCGTCGTAACCAACAGCGAGCGCTTTTCCCTGTAATTCTGGATTATCACGCTGCTCAACGGAGGCATAAAACGCATCCATGTCGATGTGGATGATCTTGCGCACATACTTAGTATACGAGCCTAGGGCCCTAGCCTTGCGCCACAGATGTACTTGGTATGTGTTGAGATTGTCAT
>JBCCOX010000619.1:0-3277 GCA_039025155.1 Deinococcota bacterium
GGATGTCTCAGGAGTAGCCTTCGTCAGCAAGTTTGTAATGTTGATGTGATGTAAACTTGAAGTAATCGGCATTAAGTTTATCCTCAATGTTTTGAGACATCTCAACTGCTGCATATCCCCTTGGAGGCTATGGTGGCTGATAGTTTTAATCAAGCTAATAGGTTTAATCAACAAGATACATCTGACAGCGAAACGCGCATCGGCATGGTGCTTGGTACCGAAGACGCCACGCCTTTGCAGTTTTGGTTTGCCGTACCTGCGGGCACTAAAGTGCAACTAGATGATGTCGTCTACGCCGCTGTACCTGACCCTTCTGACCCTGACGACCGCGCCAGTGACGTTCACTTTTACGGCATCGTGGACGATGTGCGCCGCCGCTACGAAGGCGTGCAGTTTGATGGTGATACCGAACTGGTGACTCAAGGGCTCATGCCCGCCAATGTTGCTTATGCTGCCCACGTGCTGGTTACCCGCGTGGACCCCGAAGAGTTTATTCCACCTGCCCCCGGTGACAGCGTTTACGCCGCCCACGCTGACAGCCTCGAGAAAGCCCTTTACCTAGACAACATGGACACGCCATTACCTGCGGGCGTGTTGCGCAGTGGCGATGCTGGCTACCTCAACTTTGACTTTATCAATGGCAGTAAAGGCGCGCATATTAACATCTCAGGCATTTCGGGGATTGCGACCAAGACCTCGTATGCGTTGTTTTTGCTCTACAGCATCTTTAATGCCAAAAAGCGTGGTCAAAACACGCCAATTATGACAAATGTTAATAGCAAAGCGCTTATTTTTAATGTCAAAGGGCAAGACTTACTGTTTTTGGACAAACCTAACAAAGATTATTTAGACAAAGAAGGTAAGTGGCAAGCTAAAACCAAGCATGCCCAAACGCGCTACGACATTTGTGAGTTACCCACCAACGCTTTTGACAGTGTTGCGTTGCACGCACCTGCCAAAGCAGGCAACAACCTCATGCCAGACAGCAACAAGCGGCAAGACGCCCACGCTTATGTGTGGACGCTGCATGACTTTGCAGCTGAGCGAATGTTGCCGTTTGCATTGGTTGAGCGAGATGCTATGACCAACTTGGGGTTTTTGGTGGCCCATGTTGAAGAAAAACTGGCTAAACTGGCTGCAGGACAAACTGGGCCGTGGCTCGAGGTTCCCGAAAAACTTAACTTTGAAGACGACATTCCCAGCCAAGTTACAGCCATCGGGGAAGATGAAGGCTTGGATAGCAGCGCGCTCGACAGCATCGCTGGTTTAAGTCCAGGCACACGTCTAACCACGTTCAGCGAACTCATCACCTATTTAGAACTTAAACTTTTATATGAAGCAGATGGTGAAGGTGATAAAACCTGGACGGCCAGCCAAGCCAAAGGCACGCGCGAAGCACTGATTCGCAGGTTGCGTGGCGCGTCCAAATATCTATCGCAACTGATTCGGGGCGATATTCCAGTCAAACGTGCTCAAGAAGCACGGCTCGAGGTCCTTGATACAGGTAAGCAAGTTCACGTCGTAGACATTCACCAACTTGCCCCACTGGCGCAGATGTTTGTGGTGGGTGTGCTGCTTAAACAAGTGTTTAGCCAGCAAGAAACCCGCCAACGCGGGCAGGTCTTTGTGGTGCTAGACGAACTGAACAAGTACGCACCTGCAGAAGGCACGAGTCCTATTAAAGACGTGCTGTTAGACATTGCTGAGCGCGGGCGCAGTATGGGCATCATCCTCATTGGCGCGCAGCAAACGGCCAGCGAAGTTGAGCGGCGCATTGTCAGTAACGCAGCCGTGCGGGTGGTCGGTCGCTTGGATGCTGCTGAAGCTGAGCGCAGCGAGTACCGCTTTATGCCGGGAAGTTTTCGCATGCGCGCAACTATTCTGGCACCGGGCACAATGGTGGTTCATCAGCCAGATGTCCCCACGCCGATGATGCTCTCGTTTCCGTTTCCGGCTTGGGCAACCCGCGAAGACGAAACAGACATCACACCTGTAGTGGCTGAGGTTACATCTGATACGGCTGGTGACGCACCTAGAACAGCGCAAGAATGGTTAGATTGAGTAACTTCCTTAGCTGTGTTAACAGGTGAATGTTGAGACATCATCTTTACAAGCATCCTCCCTCAAAGAAGGGTGACATGCCTAAAAAATTCTCCTCGAGCAACAATGAAATCATCTCTTATTGTGATGCTCTGATGTTGATTTTTGGCGTTGATGTGTAGATATTTGTAAGCCGATGTCTTCTTGACTAAACCGCCAAGGACAAAGGCATCTTACAAATCTGCACAAACCATGTGACGATGCTACTAACGAAAAATACGCTCACAGTCGATATCAAACTCGTACCTAGGTTATGCAAGATGAAGGTTATGCAAGACTTTGTTATCTTAGGGCATAACCATGTCCTGATTATGCCAGCATCGTTATAGACGTTTAATTTATATATCTGCAACACCCGGAAGGTGATGCGCATGAGTACGCACGTTTTTTATTTAGCACCCACGGGCCCCAGCGTGGGCCTGACCTCGGTGAGCTTGGGCTTGGTGCGCGCGCTTGACCAGATGGGCTTGCGTGTGCGCTTTTATAAGCCGATTGCCCAGACGAGCGGGGTTAATCCTAGTAAGACACCAACCGATGGGGCATCTTCGCAAAAGGAACGCTCGAGCCACTTCATTCGGGAACTTACTAATTTGAACCCACCTGATCCGCTTGATTTTCACCATGTGGAAGTGCTTTTGAGCGAGGGCAAAAGCTCGCAGCTCATGAGCGAAATTATCGAAACTTTTAACCAGGTGAAAAGCAACACGCAAGATAACGCTGAGGTTGTTGTGGTGGAAGGTTTAGTGACCCGCAGCAGCGAGCCTTACGCAGATACCCTAAACGCAGAGATTGTGCAGACCCTAGGTGCAGAGGTGATTTTGGTTGCCTCTATGGGTAAAGGTGATGTGGGCCAGCTCGAGGAACGCATTGAACTCACCGCTCAACTTTACGGCGGCATTGGCGACGCCAAACTGCTGGGTTGTATTGTCAACAAACTCAATGCGCCTGTGCAATTAAGCGCGCTGGGCAGTATTTTGCCGGA
This sequence comes from Deinococcota bacterium, assembly GCA_039025155.1. Classification (GTDB taxonomy): domain Bacteria; phylum Deinococcota; class Deinococci; order Deinococcales; family Trueperaceae; genus JBCCBI01. The sequence goes on from JBCCOX010000619.1 coordinate 3,083, forward strand.
ACCGCCGAGGGCCATTGAGGAATCACTGACAGAAGAAACGTTGCTCGAGCGCTGCAGCATGTTTGGTAACACCTTCAAGCTCATTGGTGCTGTGCCGTGGCAGCCTAACCTAGTGTCACCGCGCACCAAAGACGTGGCGAGTTTTCTAAATGCGCAGGTACTCATCGCTGGCGACATTGACAGCCGCCGAGTAGA
>JBCCOX010000620.1:0-3275 GCA_039025155.1 Deinococcota bacterium
AAGCTTTTGACCAAAAAGGCATCGAACTGCCCATGGTAGAAGGCTGGAAGTCATGAGCCTCACTGAAAGCGTTGTTAGCGAGCTAAAAGCGTTGGGCGGCAAACCGGCTGAGTTTAAACAGATGGTCAGCGTCACTGTAGAGGTTAGTGACATTGTGAGTGCTGTCCAAATGGCTAAAAACGCTGGTTTCAAGATGATCTCTGATGTGATGGGCGTGGATTACCTCAACTATCCTCAACACCAAGGCAAACGTTTTAGTGTGATCTACAACCTCTACAGCATCAATCATAACGAGCGCATGTTCATCCGGGTAAATGTAAACGATGGTGATAGCATTCCCACCATTACCGGGGTGTGGCACGGTGCTAACTTCATGGAGCGCGAAGTTTACGACATGTACGGCATCACCTTTGAAAATCACCCTGACCTGCGCAAGCTCATCACACCAGAAGACCTAGACGGCTACCCTCTACGCAAAGACTTTCCTATCGGCGAAACGCCAACTGTCTTTAACGACGGGCGTTTTATTGACCCTGCGGCGTTTCGGGCTGGCCTCACTGGGCAAGACAGTGGGCTGTCCGGTCATCAGGGTGGCATGCGTAAAGGTTATAGTTCAGACGTTCCTATGTCAGATACGTCGTCAGATATGTCCAAGGAGGCCTAAATGACGGTTCCCAAAGTTGATCCTCGTAACCAGCCCGGCGTGACCGTCAGTGACATAGAAACAGGGCGTGAGTTTGAAACCAAACTCATGCGCTTAAACGTTGGCCCCCAGCACCCTAGTACCCACGGTGTGCTGCGCGTGATTGTAGACCTAGACGGTGAGACGGTCAAGCGCTTAGTACCGCAAATTGGTTACCTGCATACGGGGTTTGAAAAAACGATGGAGCACCGCACCTATCAGCAGTGTGTGACGTACTCTAACCGCATGGACTACTTGCACGGTTTTGGGCACGACCTCGCCTATGTAGTGTCAGTTGAAAAACTGCTGGACGCACAAGTACCGGTGCGCGCGCAGCAAGTGCGGGTGATTCTTACTGAACTCAACCGTATTGCTAGCCACTTGGTCTTTTTTGGTACAGGTATTTTGGACATGGGCGCGTTAACACTCTTTTTCTACACCATGCGCGAACGCGAGCAAATCCTCGACCTGTTTGAGATGGTTTGCGGTGTACGCATGAATTACGGGTATTTTCGGGTAGGTGGACTGTCGAAAGATATTCCTGAAGGTTTTGTAGATGCAACCCGCACGTTTCTTCGTGGCTTTCCTAAGATGATTGACCAATACGCCACTATGTTTGCCAAAAACGATATTTTTGTGGGGCGCACAACGGGTGTTGGTGTCTTAACAGGTGAACAAGCGCTTGACTACGGGTTAACGGGACCATCACTGCGGGCTAGCGGGGTTGATTTGGACTTTCGCAAAGCGCAACCTTATAGCGGCTATGAAACCTATGAGTTTGACGTGCCTACCTCGGACAAAGGGGATGTCAACGCACGGTTTATGGTGCGTATGGAAGAAATGGCAGAAAGCCTCAAGATTGTTGAGCAGGCACTTGATGCGCTCGAGCCTGGCCCAGTTAAAGACCCAGACAGACGTATTAGCTTACCGCCCCGCCAAGAGCTCGAGACCTCCATGGAAGCTGTTATCTTCCACTTTAAACTTGCCACCGAAGGTTTCCACCCACCACGCGGTGAGGTTTATGTACCTACGGAAAGCGCGCGGGGTGAGCTTGGCTATTACCTTGTTAGTGACGGCGGCAGCATGCCCTACCGCGTCAAAGCCCGCGTTCCCAGCCTCATCAACTTGCAAAGTTTAGAACCTGCTTGTATTGACGGTTTGTTTGCCGACATGGTTGCCAACATCGCCAGCCTCGACCCGGTCATGGGAGATGTGGATAAGTAAAGTAACTCTACTGCTTATTGTCAGTGAGTAATATGCCGTGTATGCGTACGCTTGTTATTAGTCTCATTATTAGTGTTGCAGTTGGGCTTACTCTCTGCGTAGCTTTTTTTGGATACTTAGGTATTATTGACATTAAAGCGAGTGTAGGTGGTTTACTTATAGGTTATGGCAGCTTTATTACCGGGGCCATTCTAGGAAAATTTTTAATAGTTTTAGCAGATCAATAGCAGAAACGTAAAAGGATTATAATTCATGACTCAACTCCCAGTTATCACACCATATTTTGCAGACAAGCAAGAGGTGGTCGACGAAATTTTAGGACGTTATCCCGACTACGGGCGGCGTAGTGCGGTGATGCCGCTGCTGTGGGAAGTCCAACGCGGCGAACGGCACATTAGCGAAGCACGCATTGCCGAAATTGCCGATATTGTGGGCATGCACGCTACCGAAGTTAAAGGCGTGATGAGTTTTTACTCGACCTATCACGAACACCCAGTTGGCAAGTACCATTTACAGGTGTGTGCCACCTTGTCCTGCTCGCTAGCTGGTGCTGACGAAATGTATGACTATTTGGTAGACGAGCTTGGCATTGTTAACGGTGAAACCGATAAAGAAGGGCGTTTTAGCCTGCAAAAAGTAGAGTGCTTGGGGTCCTGTGGCACAGCCCCTGTCTTGCAAGTGAATGACACTTACTTTGAGTGTGTGACCCGCTCGAGATGTAAACATCTGCTCGAGCAAATGCGCGCTGACAGTTTGCCCGAACCGTGGCGTGAACGCGGTGGCGACAACGTGAGCGCAGAAAAAGCCCCGCCTATCCAAACTCCTGCTGCCCAAAACCCTGCTACTCAGAATCATGGAGGTGAATCATGAGTGATGCGGTTGCCGATAAACCGCAAGCCATCACCAGCCGTCACGATCCACGTTACAAGGTCACCTTATATGAACACGTGGGCGTTGAAAATGCGTGGACGCTTGAGTATTACCTAGGTCACGACGGCTATGGTGCAGCCAAAAAAGCGCTTACCACCATGCAACCCGATGACGTTGTGAACGAGGTTAAAAAGTCGGGTTTACGTGGCCGTGGCGGCGCAGGGTTCCCAACTGGTGTCAAGTGGTCATTTATGCCTAAACCAGATGGCCGCCAACGCTTTATTTTGTGTAATGGTGATGAATCTGAGCCGGGCTCATTCAAAGATCGCTACATTTTTGAAGATGACCCCCATCAACTTATTGAAGGGCTGATTATTGCGGGCTACGGCATTCAAGCCACCCTCGGCGTTGTCTACATTCGCGGTGAGTATCACCACGGTTATGAGCGTTTGGTTGCTGCCGTTAAAGAAGCACGCAAAGCAGGCTACCTCGGCAAAAA
>JBCCOX010000621.1:0-3273 GCA_039025155.1 Deinococcota bacterium
CACAGCCTCATCACACAGTGCGTCTAGCGCAGGTTCTAGCCCGTCTTCACCAGCAGTAACGTCAAACCTTGTTTGCAACCTGCACACGTTCAAGTGGTTTTGGTCTTTAAGCCACGCAAACTGGCGACCATCCAAAATTGGCGAGCTAAACTTGATGACCTTGGCAGCATCTGGCTCTTCGTCCAAAATGCTGGCGCGCGGGCCAATGACTGTTTCTAAGGACATAACTAAGCGTTCGCGCAAGGGGTCAATCGCAGGGTTAGTTACCTGTGCAAAACGCTGTTTAAAGTAGCGGTAAAGCTGCTGCGGTTGTTCAGACAAAATGGCCAGCGGGGTGTCATCTCCCATAGACCCCACCGGAATTTTGCCACCTGTGACCATGGGCTCTAAAATTTGGCTGTAGTCTTCTTTGTGATAGCCAAACATCTTTTGGACTTGGAGCAAGCGTTCTGCTGACCACAGGTCTGGTGTGGCATCATCTGCTGCTGTATCATCTGCTGGTGTGTGATCGAATGTAACGTCGGCTTCACCAGCGCGTACCATGTGGGCGTCCACCCAAGCGCGGTAAGGTTTGCGGGTGGCATAGCGTTGTTTGATGTCGTGGTCGTGTAAAAGCTGCTTGGTTTCCGTATCAACTGCCAGCATCATGCCGGGTCCTAAACGCCCTTTTTCGATGATTTCAGTTTCTTCAAAGGGAACCATGCCAGCTTCTGAGCCAAGTAGCACAATGCCGTCTTGACTTATCCAGTAGCGCTGCGGTCTGAGACCGTTACGGTCAAGGGCGGCAACCGCATAGCGGCCATCTGAAAAGACCATGGCAGCAGGGCCGTCCCAAGGTTCCATAAGCGCACTGTGGTACTCATAAAAAGCACGTAAATCTGGGTCAACATCATCATTTTCTTCGTAAGCGTCGGGAACTAACATCATAATGGTATGCAATGGGTCACGCCCAGATAACATGAGCAGTTCAAAGCTGTTGTCTAGGGCAGACGAGTCGCTCGCAAACGTTTCAACGATGGGAAGTAGCTCGCGCACGTCATCTCCCCAAAGTTTACTCGTAAGCATGGGCTCGCGTGCCCGCATAAAGTTGACGTTGCCCTGAATGGTGTTAATTTCACCATTGTGGGCCAAAAAGCGGAACGGTTGAGCCAGTGACCAACGCGGAAAGGTATTGGTTGAGTAACGCTGGTGAAACAGTGCTATTGCCGTTTCAAAGTTAGGGTCAAGCAAGTCACAGTAAAACTGACCCATCTGCTCACCCACCATAAGGCCCTTGTAACTAATGGTGCGGTGAGATAATGAGGGAATGTAGAAGAGGCGTTCTTTGGCAGCTTCGACCCGCGCTTCGATGCGCTTGCGCACCAAGTACAAACGCCGTTCAAAGGCATCATTATCGCGAAGGTCTGTATCATCATTAGGGTCTGCTGGGCGGCGTAATAGTAGATGATAAATGTGGGGGCAGCGTGCTTGAGCGTCTTCGCCTAACACAGAGGGATCAGTCGGAACATTGCGCCACAGGAGAGGCTCGAGCCCAGCCTCTTTCACAACCACCTCAACTTGCTGCTGAACCTCTTCTAGGTCGAGCGCTTTAGCAATAAAAAACACACCTACCGCGAGGTCACTATCTTGCTCTAAAGTTACCCCGTGTTGGTCAAGAACCTGCCGGAAAAGCTTGTGCGGAATTTGGGTGAGCACCCCTGCACCATCACCTGTACGCCCGTCTGCACTGACCGCCCCACGGTGGCTAAGGTTACCTAGCGCCACGAGCGCCCGCGCCACGTTGTCATGCGTTTTGCGCCCGTGAATGTCAGCAATAAAGCCAATCCCGCAAGCGTCACGCTCGTGAGGGTAGGCCATTTTGCTAAAATCGGACAGCTTGCTTGCGTCAAACGGTGCAGGTAAGCGTTGCGCTTGGGAACGCGCTTGTGAGGATGAAGGTCGGGGCATAATGGAGCTTCCTCTCTAACGTCAGCGGCTTAACTCAACCCTGACGGTCGTGAAATTTTGCTGCTAGCAACGCACTGCCAGCGACTTAACGTGGCTTGTCACCACCAAGAAGTTAACTAAAAAATAAGTATGGTTATATGAATTGTTTAGCGAGTTGGGCTAATTTATTCTTGAGGTTGTCATGATTTGTGCTGGCTCGAGGACAGGTTTAGGCGTTAGCACTGCTGCTAAGCACGCGCTGAATACATGAGCTAGTTGGCTAGTTGGCTAGTTGGCTTACTGGCTCGAGCTAAGGCGGGTCACCCCTAGACGTGGGTGATAAATTTACGTGTGACATATTAGAAGGTCGCCCCCAAACACAAGCTACTGCGCGCGCTGGCTAAATCCCAGGCCGCAGCAGCTACCGCAAAGCGAGCCGCACGTCTTGTCACGGTTGTTATAATTGTTATTAACACTGGTCATCCTACATCTTGCACACGATAACAACCTGCTAGCCAACAGCTTCTAAGTAAGTTCCCCCTGAACAATCTACTTAAAAATACGCTGCGATATATAGCTTTACACCTACATGTTCATTACATTCAAGCCTGTGTACACCCAACCCGGCTCCGCTTACAAACGTTTACGTTCATTAATGCCTGCACACACTAGGACGGTACCCCGCCTAAACAACAGTACTCGCTTGCTTTGTTATTAACAGCAGCGTGGTTAGTAGCAGTACGGCTAATCACAGTATGACAGCTAATCACAGAGCAGATGCTGCTTGCGTTTGTACGCAAAACGACGCTTGTAGCTTGTCACATAAAAGTGGCTCAAGCGGCCAATTTTTAGCCGTTTAAACGACTATCAACCGCGATTTTAGAATGTATGAGGTTACATCATGTCGCAATTTGACAAATTTTGAATTTATACCTACAGCCTTTTGTATAGGCTGCAGAGGTTATTATATCGTCTTAGCAAAAACTCTGTCAATTTGATAGCAGAAAGCAGAAAGCATGTTTAGAACTGTATTTAAATGTACCGCAGCACGCTTTTGCATAGCCTAGCTAATACTTTGTATACAAAAGCATCAACTAGACCTATCCTTTTTTGTGAAGGTTGACAGCACCTTAAAGACATTACATGTAAATTTTATGCAATCTCCTAATCTATCCAACTAGGGCTTTCTGGATTTATTTACGCACGTCTCTACATCTCAAGTTGGGTTGCGTGCTAGCTAATACGTACTTCCACACGCTGCTCCTAGACATAGTTATGATTGTACGGTCATGTCAATACTTGTCAGTATCTCCGGCTTAACCTTGTCTTTGAGCAATTTGTACTCAA
>JBCCOX010000622.1:0-3270 GCA_039025155.1 Deinococcota bacterium
CCAAAATCGCTGTCGTCGTTATCCATAAAGTCATCATAGACGAAAGGGCTAGGTCAGCTACGTGACTAACTTTACGGCGCAGCCATCATCTAACGTTGCTACTGAAGTTGCTGCTGCAATTCTAGGTCAACATGCTGTTACTAAACAAACTGTGAATGTGGGTGGCAGCACCTAGCTTAATCATGCTGGACGCATCTTGTAGCCATCAGCATAAATTGACACTGACCAGTCTCAAACGTTCACCCATGCACTGTGCGCAGCCTTGCTAACAGCCTCATACGCTAGCCTGCTATACTCACGTTTAGTGAAACTTACATCAGCACCAACGCAGTCCAGCATGTCAACCTCAAAACCCACAACAGCAACAGCAATAACAACATCACCAGAAACATTGACAGTATCCTCCCCACAGTATTCACCTTCACAACACTCAGCTCGAGCTCGCATTGGCGTAGCTCTTGGTGGCGGTAGTGCGCGGGGGTATGCCCATATTGGCGCGCTAGCCAGTTTGGAAAACCATGGGCTTTCGCCCAGCGTGATTGTGGGTACTAGCTTTGGGGCCATCATTGGCTCGCTTTATGCATCTGGTCAAAGCTTAGCTGAGTTGCGAAACTTTGCCAGCCAGCAGCGCCGCCGCGATTTACTCCCTCAACTGATTGACTTTGGACTGCATAAAGCAGCCTTGTTCCGGGGGGATAAGCTCGAGCAATACTTTGATAGCCTCCTAGAAGGTCGGCATTTTTCTGATTTACAGCGGGATTTTGCCATTGTTGCCACCGACGTGGATAGCGGCGAGCGGGTACTGTTACAAGACGGGCCACTCGCCACGGCACTTCGGGCCAGTGCTTCTATGCCGGGTATTTTTGCGCCTGTTGAACTTGGTGGTAAGCGCCTTATGGACGGCGGCATTGGCGCGCCCGTGCCACTGGATACGCTCGAGCACTTTGAAACCGACCTCGACCTAGGTATAGAAGTTGGCATGCAGTGCGAAGAATCGGTATCTATTCGCTTTGCGCAGCGTTGCCTTGGCACAAATTGGGGCAACCGTTTACATACAGGACTGCGAGATACAACTGGCACCGACCCACTGCGCGTTTTAGGGCGCACGCTAGCGCACACCTTTACAGCTTGGCAAAGCACCCCCAACTTACCTGCGGGCGCGCTGAATATTCATACTAAACCGCCTATTAACTGGCTCAACTTCCACCGGGCAGACGAAGCCATTAACGCAGGTGAAGAGGCGCTCGAGGCCTACATGCCTACCATTAAACAAGCACTATCTCAAAAAGTGTTGTCACAAAAATCTTCTTTGCTTGCCGCTGTGTAAAGAGCGTTGTGTAAAGAGCGCTGTGTAAAGGGCTATGTGAGTTTGAGTAAGTTTTTCAACACACTTTACACCCAACTCATGTTTCACACGATACACAATGCGGACGTGACTACACATCTGTTGACACCCACTGTCTAAACTATTAGATGTTACACGTGTTAGTGCTGCTGTATTAGATGTGTAGGTCGTCAAGCATGACAGTTATACTGGTATCTAAATTAGCCTGTGGCAACGTGTAAACGTCATCTTTACAGGAGCTAGGTTATGAAACAAACGATGATACTCGCAGGTTTGATTGCTGTTTTGCTGGTTGCCAGCAGTACATTTGCACAAGGTAGCGGTGGCGACGCTAGTCTTTTCCCCGGGTTTTCACCTGACCCTTACACGTTAAGTTATACGGCTGGCGGACCAACCTCGGCATCTATTTATGGTGCAAGCTGCCGTGGTAACATTGCCAGCACACCTGATCACGTTATTTATCTTGGCGGCTTTGACTACCTTAAGATGGCGGTGACAAGTGCCAGTGACACCACACTTGTTGTGTACAGCGAATCTGATGGCGTATGGTTTTGCGCAGATGACAGTGAAGGCCTCAACCCTGTGTTGAGTGGTACGTGGACACCGGGAAATTATTTTGTATATGTAGGTAGTTTTTCAGGAAATCCTAGTTATACGTTGAGTATGACCGAGTTCCGCTAACCTCAGTTAACAGTTCATAAATTGCCTACTATGTCCAGCCTTGTTAGCTGGGCATTTTTCTTGTCCTAATCTTTATAAATTGAGAGTCACCTCACTTAAACAAGGTATACTTGTCCTGAAGGAGGTAGGACATGTATATCCGCCGCGCAATTGTCTGGTTTGCGCTCATGTTCGCTTTGGCTGGTCTTACGTCAGCTCAAGAGACACACTATCTTTTTGAGGGCTTTTTACCTGACCCTTACGTGCTTAGTTTTGTTGCTGGCGGGCCCGATTCCGCCTTTGATTACGGGCCAGACTGCTTTGGGGATATTGCCACGGAGCCTGATCACGTGCTTTATCTTGGGAACTTTGACTACCTCAAACTAGAAGTTACGAGTGAGGCAGATACAACCCTAGTTGTTTACGGCGAACCTTATGGTGATTGGCTGTGTAACGACGATGGCAACGGCTTAAATCCGGTGCTCGAGGGCAGTTGGCTCGAGGGCCTCTACTACGTTTATGTAGGCAGTTTTGACGGCTTACCCGAATACCAACTCAACATCACGGAGGTACGCTAGATGGCACGTTTTACACAACTAGGTTTTTCACATTACTTGATATTGCTGCTTACAGCGTTTATATTAGCCCCGCTAGCTGCTGCCCAAAATGCGGGTGCTGACAACTACGTTACACTTGAACCCGGCTTTTTTCCAGACCCGTATAGTTATACATCGTTTGCGGGCGGGCCAATTCCAGCAGCAAACTACGATCCATTTTGCAGTGGGAACATTACCCAAGACCCCAGTTTTATTCTTTATTTAGATGATTTTGACTATCTTCGAGTAGAAGCAATTAGCGCTGAAGACACAACCTTACTTATGTACCGCGTCCTTGGCGATGGCAGTCGGGTTGACACCCGTTGTGATGACGATACGCTAGGCTTTAACCCCTTGCTTGAAGGTGCTTGGGATGCAGGCATGTATTTTATTCATGTAGGTAGTTATAGTGGTAGCCCTAGTTTTAGTTTAAATATCACCGAATTTACGCTAACTGACGGCGTAGGTTTTGAGTCAGGTAACGGCCCACCTCCTAAACCCCAAACGATCTCGAGCCAACTTCGCATTACTGAAGTGCCCGATGGAGGCAGTGCCACGCTCTACCCCGGCTTTACCCCTGACCCGTATGTAATGAGCTTTGTCGCAGGCGGCTCCGAACAAGCCAGTCAATATGGGGATACTTGCTTCGGTAACGTCAACAGCAAACCC
>JBCCOX010000623.1:0-3259 GCA_039025155.1 Deinococcota bacterium
CTAAGCCTTGCCTTTCCCAGCGATCATAATCTCTTAAAACACTCGCTTTATGCCGTCCTGTATAGCTGGCTAGCTCCCCAGCACTCATACCCCGATGCGACAGCCTTAGAATCTTTGCTCGCAAACGTACTTTCTCTCTAACATTGCCATTCTGCTCTATCTCTCTTAGCTTGTTATCTTCTGCTTCACTCAAGTTTACATAGCGCGCCGCTGACATGTCGCAATCTTATACTATATTGACTTTCGAGTGTCATAGTCTGAATCGTCTAAGGGTACGCTCTTGCTTCGCAGAACTTCGTGTACACGAGCGATTTTGATGCCGCAAAGCGGCATCAAAACATCACTCTGGTATTACTATGGAAATACTTAGCTGCAATCTTATGGCTAACGCTATATACTCCACCACAGGGCACAAAAAAAGCTGCTCTAGGCAGCTTGAAGATACTAGCTACACGCTTGCGCTTGCTTAGGTTGTTGCGCTACCTACCTCAACATACCAAGAATCATAAATTGCCATCACATTATAGGTATATGCGCTGTAATGGCCAAAATCAACGACATAGCCTGCGAAATAGCGGGCGACAGACGAATCGGAAAAAGGACCTACTAGACAGCCTGTTTCACCTTTCCAACGATTGGGGACGATAGGCTGGCGCTTGCGCATAGTGCCGCTTTCGTCCTTGGTGAAAATAGGATCTACCGTGGAGATGCTCATGGTACTACTCCTTTCCGAGAAGAATAAAAATACACAACAAACACCCTAAACACATATACATAGTTGACATAATGTGTCGTCTGTAAGGGCGGCTCAAAACTACCTATCTATACGAGGCTTGATGTAGCGTTGCAAAAATATTGAAATGAATCTATGGAAGTGCGTATAAACGTATATGAAAAAGTTTAACGAATCAACAAATGCCTTGCCAGACATGCCTTTGGCATTGGTATCTACTTAAGAGAGAATGTAGCATAGTGCGTAGAGAAATGCAAGGGCTTTCTAGCCTAGCTGAACGGTAAGAACGTAAGATGAGTCTAACTGGGGTCATCACTGAGGTCGTCGTTGCAATGGGTGACTAGGGACAATTAGGACTCTAGGTTAACCTAAAATGGCATTTGCGCTGCAAATTAAGCGCATTTTGACCGGTTTAAAGGCTAATGTGGCGTTGAATATACATGTTTATGCGAAGATTTAACTGCCATCAGCTCATTTTGGGGAAGATGCAGTTTGCTATTTGCTCTTTGGTGACAGGTTTTGGATACACACTGTAGCAAGTAAGCTCTTTAACGAGGTATGAGGTACTTTAAGCTGCCAAAATGATATCAAATAATGTACACTAGCGTAAGCTTGAGTGTGTTGTTAATATTGCATGGAACTTGCAAAGCCACCGAGCTGCGTTTTGATTGTGAGAGCTAGGTGGATTAAAACTGGGTATTTTTAGCGTAGCTTTGTTGTAAATAGCGGTCAACTTGTTCGCCTAAGCCGTATTTTTCGCAAAGGCGTTTAACTTGTCTATCAAACGCTGTTTTTTGAATGTTGCGCTCGAGCTGCCCGCGCAAAATTTGTAAGACATCAGGAAGTGAGCTTTGGGGCAACTTGTCAGCGTTGACATCCAAACTTTCAAAGGCATCTTCAAGAAAAATTCTGGCAAGTGGGCCCATAAAATTCCCAAATAATCTCGTTAGCTCCGTGACGAAGTCATGACTGACAGTGGGACTGTCTGCTACATTTACGAGGCCTTGAGCCATCAAGCTTTCAGCGAGTGCAACCACATCTGCAACGTGTTGGCCCATATCCCTAGCGACATCAGCTAGGCGGCGCGGGCCGCCCATATCAATCTGAGTTAGAAAGTCGAGTGTGTCTGGGCGAAGTTCAACAGTGCCCTGATTTTGTGAAACAGGTAACAGTGTCAAGACGCTCTCGGCACCAAGTTGGGCAGTTGTTGAGCTAGCTGTGGGGGCTGTAACCGCCACAGGTTCTTCGGCGATAGGTTGAGCTGTTTCTTCATCAATAGATTCCATGAAGTCTGTTACGAGCTGTGACAAACCAGAGACAAAGTCGCCACTTACGGCTGGGCTGCTTGCAAACTCAACGTAATCTTGATCAATCAGCTCTTCAGCAACTTCCAAAATACTGTTTGGCGGAATGCCTAGGCGGCCAGCAATATCGCCCAGACTGCGTGCGCCGTCAATTTGCATAAACAAATGCAGTGCTTGTAACCGCAGTTCAACAGTGCCTTGATTTTGATTGTTGATAATTGGGGTAAGCACCGTGTCAAGGGTGATGGTGGCATCCTCGGGATCGTCATGATCGCCAAAGGGTTGGCTTTGTTTATATCTGGAGACCTCGAGCAACAAATTGTTCAGCGAAAGTTGCACGCTGTGTTGTGGGGCAGCAACCTGGGTGCGAAAGTTAAAGCCACCACTCGCCCAACTGCTCAAGTTGGCTAGGGCGGGTACACCTTGCAAATTGCCAACCTCAATATGGACAATTTGCCCACCATTAAAAAAAATTTCGCCAACCCGGTTACGAGCGTTGCGCAATTGTAAAACGCCACTGACCTGATTGAGGCTGAGGTACTGGAGCAAATTGGAGAGAATCCCTTGCTCGAGCTGCCCTTGGAGCAAAATTCGCATGATTAGAAGGCTCTTTCGTTGCGGGCTGCACTACCTAGGTGTGTCTTGATATGCGTGTACGTGTGCATGTGACCCGTATAAGTTGCTTAACTTTATCAGAAACAAGCTGAGAAACTTGTCATAATACACCACTGCCAGTCAAGCTGTCCTCATGTTAGTAAATAAATTACCCTTGTGTGTACCCCTGAATGCACGCCTCTGTACACGTTACAACGTACATTCCGGTGATGTTGCTAATGAGAATTTGTGAACTTCAAGAGAGGTTTGATGCATTATGAACCTCAATCTAAATATCAGTTGCTTTACACGCCAACAATCAGGGAGTTTGTTGTAATCGTTAACAGTGCCTGTTGCAGCCTTGCTGCAAGTATAGGACTAGCAAGTACAATGCCCAGTTAATGACTCAATGTTGATGCGTTGTGCTGCCTTACCCAGACAATTTAGATCAACATTAAAAGGGGACATCAAGCTGTCCGCCATTCGTTTGCTCCGCCGCTCGACCATATTGAACTTGCTGTCCACCTGCAAGTAAGCGGTCACGGTTAAGCGTTTGCTGAATGCTCAGCCAAGGACAGGCGCTAACGATGTCCTCAATGTGGGCTTCGTCAATGCGTAAACTCTCCGC
>JBCCOX010000624.1:0-3240 GCA_039025155.1 Deinococcota bacterium
GCTTTTGAGCGGTGCTGCGGCAGATGCGTCTGGCCACCTCGAGCGCTGCGTCTTGTTCAGAATCGTAGAGGGCAACAGCAAATTCTTCGCCACCATAGCGCGCAACAACATCACTTGCGCGCACGTGGCGCTTAATTAGCAGGGCAATGTCTTTTAAAATTTCGTCGCCGATGCGGTGACCATAGCGGTCATTAACTGACTTGAAAAAGTCAATATCAATCATTAAAAAACTGATGGGCCGCGCGCTTCGGTAGCTGAGTGTCATTTCGCGCGCCAAGATGTCATCTAAATAGGTGCGGTTGTAAATCCCTGTGAGCGGGTCCGTGATGGCCCGCTGCATCAATAGGTCATAATGTTCTAAAAAACTATCTTGATGTTGTTTTTTGCGTAGTAAGCTGCGCACCCGTGCCAGCAGCGCGTCACGCCTTAGGGGGCCGGTGAGTACATCGTCAATATCTGCGTCCCAAATAGGTTTGTAGTTAAGCATTTTGTTGGGATAGCGTGCCATATTTAACCAGAGGATGACCGGAATGTGGGTGGCTCTGGGGTTATCTTTAATTTTTCGGCAAATCTCGAGCGCGTTCATGCCGGGTAAATCATAGTTCATGATGATGATGTCTGGCGGCGTTTGGTTGATGAGGGTCAACACCTCTTCGCCACTCGGCACAGTTTTGAGTGAAAAATCTTCTTCATAGAATGCACTTATGAGGTGCTGCATGGTCTTGTGGTTACCTACAAACACCATGACACCTTGTCCTCGAGCGAGTTCCCGGCTGGTTTCACGATCAGAAAACTGCCCAACATCGGTCAGATAACGCACCCGAGCCAAAAGCTCACTGGCGTTAATAGGTTTAGTTAAAAAGTCATCTGCGCCTAATGCAAAGGCCCTTGCCCGGTGACGCGCTTTAGCTAGCGAGGTCACAATAAGCACGGGAATGTATTTAAAACGCGCGTTGCGTTTAATGTTGTCGAGCAGTTCAAAGCCGCTTACGTCTGGCATCATCACATCTAAAATGATCAGATGCGGCAACATGTCATCCTCTGCTTGTACCAGCATGTTCCAAGCATCAACAGCTCGCTGAGCCAGTTGCACATCAAAGCCACTGGCCATAAGACGTGCTTCAAACACGCGCAAGTTGATCTCTTGATCGTCAACAATGAGCACACGGCGGCTGACGGATTTGGGCTTGGCGGCATTGCTGGTCATAGCGTTAACAGGGCGTCCTTAAAGTTGTAGCTAGCGCAGGGTTGCTTACAGCAGGGTTGCTTACAGCGGGGTTGCTTACAGCGGGGTTGCTTACAGCGGGGTTGCTCACACTAGCCAGAGTGTTGCTACAACAGCCAAAGTGGTGCTTAAATAGACAGTATGCAGTCATACTTACCCACAACTCTAGCAGGCTGTGCGCTACAAGCCGTCTCACAACGCTTGTTTGGGTAGGTTTATAGGTTGGCAATGCTGTGTCTGCTCGAGAAAAAAATACCAAAGGTCTCATGAAACAACCCACACAATACTGTGTACATCTCATGTTACTCCCATAGTTGTAGTATGTCCAAGAGCTTATACAGCATTTAGAAATATACACACTATATACCAGAAATACGCAGCGCAAAACCCCAATGACAATAACGTGAGCAGCCTATTGACGCATAACCTTCACGGTTAAATGTGATTGTAAAACGCCCAGCGGCCTACTAGCGTGAATCTCTTGACGGCAGGTCTGGAAGGTTAAAATCAAGCTGACCTTGGTGAGAGTTATACCCTTTCCAACGGGCTTAGTTACTGGGTTTGTAGAGCTGATTTTGTGGAGCTAGCTCGAGCTAAGCTGGCATCACATCACCTGAACATAAGACTGGCTCGAGCAGCACGTGCTAAACTTGAGTCAGCCATGCGAGCTTCAATGTCTTTTTTGAGCCACGATCCTTTGCTAACGTATAGCTTCATTGCCAGCGGCTTTTTACTTGTAGCAGCCCTTATGTCGGGCTTAATTCGGTTAGATTTTCTGGCGATATTTCATCCTCAGGGGCTATTGATTATCGTCACCTGTGTGTTTGCGAGCATCGGGCTCATGTTTTTTGTAGATGGGCTCGAGCAAGCGCTAGCATACTTACCTTGGCTTTGGGTACAAAATCTGCCCGCAACAACCTTTCCCCTAGCAGGTACATGGCGCTTGCCGCTTTACCTTACAGCCTTAGCCTATGGGCCCAGCGCTGGGCTTGTGTCAGCCGGACTTTTTGCGGCGTTTGCGGTGGCTAGTGGTACAAGCAGTTGGCAAGTGGCCCTGCTGGCATTTGAACTGCTTGTGGTGGGTTGGTTAGCGATTGCACCTAGCCCTTACACGTACCGCTGGGCAGCTAGTTTGAATATCTTATTAGCCTACCTGCTTAGCACCATTACGGCTGGCTTTGCCCTGTTGCAGTGGCAACAAGGTGACATTACAATGGTTGCGCTGTGGGACCTACAGGGTCAGGTTGGGGGCGGTGTGCTGCTGAGTGCGGGCATTGTGAGCTATGTAAGTCCGGCGTTATATGCACGCCTGTTTGCAGGGTCGCGTATTCGCCCCAAACCGCAACAGCAGACGGTTTACATGCCGCTACCCCCCTTGCTCGAGTCACCTGCTGTTGTACCTGCAGATGTGAACTCCTCGTCGGTGCTAAACACGCAAGCACCCGCACCACAATCTCTACCCACAGCGTCAACTCAACTACCGTTGGATGGCGAGCTAGCCTCACCTGCGTCTGTGTCGTCTGCGCCTGTATCTACACCTGAAACTGTACCAGCACCTACACCAGCATCTACGTCTGCGCTTACCCAACAGCCAGATACTAGTCCCACAAAACCGCCACTCAGATCTAGCCCAGTGCATGACCCAGTGCTCGACTTGGATCGCTCGGGATCATAATCCACAAATTATGCTTAGCGTTACTGCTCTGTTTGTTCCACAAGGTTTAGCCTTGGTTCATCAACATATTTGGCGCAGGGGTTATGCCCCTTGGGTATTCATGCTTGCCATCTCAACAAGTATGGTGAGTGCTCAAGGTGAAGGGGGGAATGCCACGCTTAACCCCGGCTTTTGGCCTGACCCAATTGTGCTCAGGTACTACTCTGGGGGTAATTACGATGCCACGAGCACCTATGGGGAGCCCTGTGTGGGGCGTATTGCTAGCGTGCCAGATCACATTCTTACCGTCACTGAGCCGCTTGACTACTTACGAATTTATGTTGAAAGCAATGCAGATACC
>JBCCOX010000625.1:0-3225 GCA_039025155.1 Deinococcota bacterium
GTGGTCTTTGGGTTTGACTTTGTACATGGCTTCAGCAATGTTGCCGTCTGGGTCAATGATAAACGTTGAGCGAATCACACCCATGTAGGTTTTGCCATACATTTTCTTTTCGCCGTAAGCACCATAGTCAGTGGCAATTTTGCCACCTTCATCACTTAACAGCGGGAACGGCAAACTGAACTTGTCTTTAAATTTATCGTGGGATTTTAGGTCATCCGCAGAGACACCTAGCACTTTGGCGTCTAGGCCGGGTAGCGCGTCACGAAAATCGCAGGCTTCGGTGGTGCAACCGGGAGTATCGTCCCGGGGGTAAAAGTACAACACAACCCAGTCACCTTTGAGGGCAGAAAGCGATACCTCACCTTGGGTAGACGGCAGCGTAAAGGTTGGCGCTTGATCACCTGTTTTGAGTTCCATAATGCTAGTTTATCGTGAAACGCGCGTCCACATAGCGGTGTTCCTTGCGGTGCAAGGTTTACAGGCAAACGTCGGTTGATACAAAACGTCGGTTGATACAAAACGTCGGTTGATACAAATTGATGCGGGCGTAAATTCAGTAGGATGGAGCCTGTGTCAGCATCACCTAACTCCGCATCTTCTACAACTATATCACCGACCTCACAAATAAAGATTGTGCTTGCTAGCCGCTCACCCCGCAGACAAGCACTCTTGAGCGGCTTAGGACTTGACTTTGAGGTGCAACCTGCTGATATTGATGAAACGCCTCGAGCACACGAGCAAGCCTATGATTTGGTGACGCGCTTGTCTACCAATAAAGCAAGGGCTATTGCTCAACATCATCCTGATGCGGTAATCATCGCTGCGGACACAACCGTGGTCCTCGGTGAGCAATTTTTAGAAAAACCGCGCGACCTAGCCCAAAAACGTGAATTTATTAGCTTGTTGGCAGGCAAACCTCACACCGTACTCACCGGTCATGCAGTAGCCTATGGCGAGAAGCTTAGGCAACGCACTGCCTCCACGCAGGTCTATGTCCGCAATCTTAGCAAACGAGAAATTGACTGGTACGTAGCTACAGGCGAAGGCCTCGACAAAGCCGGCGGCTACGCCATTCAAGGACATGGCGCGGCCCTCGTTGAGCGCATTGAAGGCTGCTATTTTAATGTCGTCGGCATGAGTGTGGCAACTGTGTTTGAGCTTTGTGATGCTTTGGGTGTGCCCCTTGTCTGACCTTCTTAAAGCGTGGTACTTATTCATTGTGCTGGGTCTAGTCACTTTTGTACTTAGCAGTTTAGTGGGCAGTTTGCCGTATCCGCTCACCAGTGCTATTGCCACCCCCAACACCCTGCTTTACCGGGCTAGTAGTAACCTGCGGCAGGTTGCCAGTAACTTGCAGCAGCGGCGTAACTTTGAGCAAGAAATTGCCGGCCTTAAACAGCACGTTGCGGAACTTGAAGCCGCAAATAGGCAACTGGAAATTAACCTCGAGCGCTACGAGCAAGCGCTCAATGTGCGGGTATTTCAAGCACCGGGTGTTGTCAACACCGCACCCGTTATCGGCGTTGATCCCAGCCCGCTACTGGCCGCCATTACCCTAGGCAAAGGCAGCGCAGGTGGGATTCGTCCGTTTATGCCGGTCACCTCGCCAGCAGGTCTAGTAGGTATTGTGACAGATGTCGTTGAGCGCAGCGCCAACGTGCGCTTAATTACCGACCCCGAGTCGCGCGTGGGCGTGACTGTAGAAGGTAGGGGCGGGCAGGGCATTGCTATAGGTGAGGTTGGCGGGCTGGTGCGGGTTATTGACTATTTTGTAGATGAACCCTTGGAGGTTGGTGACCGGGTAGAAACCAGTAGCCGTGGTGGATTATTCCCCAGAGGCATTTTAATTGGTGAGATCATCCGCGTAGACCCCCAGGACCCTAACAGCTTGCGCCAAGAGTTTTTAGTGCGCCCAGCGGTAGAAGTGCAGAATTTGCTCGAGGTTGCCCTCATTGAGCCTATTTAATGAGAACTTGCGTAGTTAGCGTCTTGATGACGTGTTGGACTTAAGCTTACAAGTACCCACTAAGTCATTTCAATGTAAGGTACATTTATAAGGTGTAAGCTTACTTACGGCCAACGTCAAACTTAGCAAAGTACCTAAGCTACTGATCGTTGAATCGCTTGACATACCTAACTTGCCAAGTCCGCTCGAGCTAACCGACGTTAACGTGCGCATTGACCTAGAAGATGCTGCTCACTCTAGTCCGCGCGCCAAAGCACAACTGCGAGCAGGACTTTTATGTACCATCGACTATCACGCAGCTAGTCATACTTACGTGTTTACGAGTGGCATGCTGTCTGAAATTGCAAGTGACATTGGGCTTGCCCTCTACAACATGCAGACGTTTTACCTGGAGAATGTACAAGCTGACGCCTTTGTCGTCACATCTGAAGGTGATCAAAAACCGTGGCGCGATGCCACAACGCGGATGCGCGAATTTGCAGACCCTCCTAACCTTACTGCTGCAGACCTGCAGGGCAAAGACTACACAACGAACGGGCTAGTGTGGCAGGTGGTAAGCGGTTTTGCCGGGCGCGTTCCAGTTGATGACCCAGTTTCAGTTGATGACCCAGTTTCAGTTAGGGCAAATACCAACAATTTACAAGACACAACCCTTGTGCTCATCGCTGACGAACAAGGGCAACTTGTCAGGCAGCACATAACGGCCTCAGCACTGGCTGTTAGCGACCTCAAACAAACGCTGCTCGAGGCCATCATCTACCCAATGTCCCTGGCATCTATAGAGGACAAGCAGGCCCGCCTACCCGCTAAACTTATTTGTCAAGATGACACGCTACACGGCTTACTAGCTAGCGTGCTCAGTGACCTGAATTTAGATATTGACTTGGCGCACGCTCCTACGCCTAGTGCAGATAACCTGCTAAGCCAACTACAACTTATGGTAGGTGTTTCGCCGCCGCTACTTGCAGGTGCGGACACCGGCGAGCTGACGGACTTTTTAGAAACAGCAAGTGACCTATTTTCAGTAGCATTTTGGGAGCGTTTTGCAGGTAACCGCTACCTGGGGGTCAAACTGGACGACCAACCCTGGCGCTACTTTAATGTGATGGGGCAGATGGGGGAAAGTTTTGGGCTGGTGTACTTTGAAACCTGGTTAGAATTGTGCGCGCTCATCCACGATCAACCCAGCATGATAGACATGATGAATCTGCTAGATGAGGGCGGCCCCAGCGCGACCCAGCGGCAAGAAGCCGTTAGCA
>JBCCOX010000626.1:0-3222 GCA_039025155.1 Deinococcota bacterium
CTTTTTCAAGTCCTCAACGCTATCCCGCTCGGCAACTTCTATACTTGGTCGTCCTATCCGTCCCATTCCTTGACTTTATCATGCCTTTTGTCGGGGGCGGTATTAGTTGGTGAGCCTTACGCAGATGCTGATGACATCCACTACCTACCTATGATTGTCCAGCCGATCATGGTTTTTGAAGCTTCAACAAGCCAACTACGCAATGCCTACAATCGTGCCCTTAGCCGCGAGATTAGCTTTAGCATCTACACTGAAGAACTGTTTAGTACGCCAAACGATATTGAAAACCGCGCTGCTGTGAAGGCAGTTAAAAGTGACGAGCTCAAGTTAGTAGGCTTAGCTTTTCAGGCTGAGCGCAAAATCGTTGACAAAATTGTCAAGGGTATCAAGCTCCACAGCTAAGGATAGTGATGAAAAAATCACCTTTCCACTACGCTTGGATTATCTTAGGACTCTGCTTTATAAGCTTACTTATGGCTCAGGGTGTACGTTTATCTTTTGGGGCATTCATCCAACCATGGGAAAGAGACTTTGGGGTGAGTCGTAGTAGCATCACACTCATCTCTTTTGTAAGTTTCATAATTTATGGTTTGACTCAACCGCTCCTTGGGCGTCTAACAGATCTTTGGGGTGCAAAACGTATTCTTATAGGTGGCATAGTTCTCGTCAGCATGAGCATGCTGATGACTTACATTTCACAAAGCACCTGGCAGCTTCTTATCTTGTATGGAGTCGTTGCCACCCTAGGTTTTAGCGCTACTTCTCCGGTAGTAGCGTCAGTTGCTATTACCCACTGGTTCACGCAAAACCCCGTTTTTGCGTTTAGTGTTATTGCGGCAGGTTCAGCATCAGGTCAATTACTGCTAGTACCAAGTAGTTTGTTACTTATCAATTCACTAGGCTGGCGTACGACTTCGTTAGTACTTGGTCTTACTTTAGGACTTGTTGTTGTTCCTATCCTTAGCTTTTTTCTTTACTCGAGACCATCCAGTCAAGGTCTAACCGCACTGGGAGACACCACTAACAACGCCAAGCCAACGATTAACGCATCATCTCCACTAAAAGCCTCTGTAGAGAACCTCTGGACAACACATGACTTTTGGTTTTTGATAGCGCCATTTTTCATTTGTGGCATCACCACAACAGGCTTGATGGACACACACCTCATCCCCTTTGCACACGATCACGGTTTTAGTCCTGTAACGACGAGTGTAGCTGTGAGTGTGCTAGCTGCGTTTAATATTACAGGAACGCTACTCGCAGGCGTCGTAGCTGATCGTTGGAACAATGCACACATGCTAGGTTGGCTGTACCTCGGGCGGGCTTTAACCATTGTGCTTTTGGTTTTTACTCGAAACCCTCTTATGCTCATCGTATTTGCGGCACTATTTGGCTTAGTTGATTTTGCTACGCTTGCACCCACCCAGCTTCTTGCCACCAAACGGTTTCAGTATGGCAATACAGGTATGATATTGGGCTATTTGTTTATGGTTCATCAGCTAGGCTCTGCACTTGGCGCTTTTGTACCGGGCCTACTCTATGACCTTACAGGAAGTTATCTTTCATCTTTATCGGGAGCAACCACATTACTTGCAATTGCATCTGTGCTGAGTTTTGCACTCACGAACACCAAACCACCGTCAAGACAAACCTCAGCAAGCTTTGAAGTTGCATAATCGTTAGTTCAAAAAGTAGATTATCTGGCACTTAGTAAATCTTGTATATCAACTCATCTAAGGTGCAAAGCTGTATGAGACTATGATACACATATGTATCTCTTCAAAGACTTTTCTGAAGATATTTCAGTGGTTTAGGAAGGCACCTCATGCAAGCGTTTCAACACGTGATGATTGACATTCAAGCGGCTGAACTTAGTGCAGATGAACGGGCGTTTTTGCGTGAGTACCAACCCAAAGGTATATGTTTGTTTCGGCGCAATATCATTAGCAACGAACAATGCACCGCGCTAACCAATGAACTGCGCGACCTTTGCGGACCTGATGTCATCATTGCCACTGACCAAGAGGGCGGCAGCGTAGTGCGGGCACTAAGTGTCTTATACAGCCCCGGCAACATGGCGCTGGGTGCCGTGGATGATGCTAGCGTCACGCAAGATGTTGCAGCGGTCATGGCAAGAGGTTTGCGGCAACTCGGCATCAACGTGAACCTAGCACCTGTTTCAGACGTGAATAACAATCCTGCTAACCCGGTTATCTCTGACCGCTCGTTTGGTAGCCGCAGTGAAGACGTAAGCCGTCACGTGGCTGCGTTTGTACGGGGTATGCAAGGCGAAGGTGTGGCAGCCACCCTCAAACACTTTCCAGGGCATGGTGATACAGCTACCGACTCCCATCATGACCTGCCTAGGTTGATGCGTACCTTGGCAGAGCTCGAGGCCACCGAGCTACCCCCCTTCAAAGCAGGCATTGCCGCTGGTGCTGCCTGTGTGCTCAGTTTTCACGGGATACTTCCAGCCCTTGACCCCGACATGCCGGCGACGCTTTCCAAAGCAGCCATGACCGACCTACTGCGCGGCAAGCTAGGCTTTAATGGCGTAAGCATTTCGGACGCGCTCGAGATGGCCGCCATCAAACGCCGCTACCCCGCTGCTGAGGCTGCCGTTCTCGCCCTACAAGCTGGCATCGACATGCCCGAAAGTAACGCCCACGCCACGTCCGGGGCAGATAGTGTAGAGCAGCACTTAGCAACCCTTACAGGCGTCCAGCAAGCTGAGCGCGAGGGGCGCTTTGACCCAGACATGTTGGCTGCCTCTGAAGCACGCTTAGCACACCTAGCAGCAACCTACCCAGCCAATCCTGAGCCGGTCACCCGCCTAGTTGAGGACGTAATTTTGATGGCTCGAGCCGCTCATGATGCTGTGACCACAGTAGGCCACCTCCCTTGGCTCGATGTAAAACAACCTATCATCCTCGTGGCGGCTGACCACCGCGTTGGCGGCAGCGCCAGTGATGTGATTGAGACGCCTGCGCGGGCACTCCTGCGCGACCTAACAGCACGCGGGTTTAACGTGCAACCACTCTGGTATCAACCAGATGAGGCAGCGAGTCAAGCATCCGTTTTAACGTCTTTAGCAGCACAAACGGACGCAAGTATCCTTTTTGTCTCCGCGTCGCGGGTGCGCTTAAACGCATCTGAGGTGCGCTTAGCTCAACAGATTGCAGAACGCGCTGAGCACGCTGAGCAGGCAGCCCTTCACGTGGC
>JBCCOX010000627.1:0-3221 GCA_039025155.1 Deinococcota bacterium
CATGAGTTGCACTTATTGGAAGGGCGTATGTCCATACATTCACCACTAACCAATGATCGTATCAAAGCTTGTCCAAAACGCCATTTTTGGTGAGATTGTAGGCAGATTATCTGTCTTTATCTTGCATGAAAGCAAGTTCGAGTCCAATGAGTACAAAATAACTCCCGCAGAGATGTATTAGCAAATCCAAGATTAAGCCCCCCTACACTGAGTGGGGTTGTTTCAACTCGCATAACTCGCATCTGAAGTTGCTGGAGCAACTCCATGTGGAAATGCTTTTGATAAGCTTTCTGAAGGGGTTTAGTAGAGAAGTTCAAAGCCATCGTTAGGAGCATTATAGAGTGTTAAGCTTGCATGAAGCTGAATATCTTGTTGGATGGGAATTTAGTCTTCAGGTTGCCAGCGGTAATGCTTGAGGTCACAACAGTTTTGGTCATTGAAGGTGATACCTTCTGCCTCGAGTAGCGCTTTTTGTAACTCCCCGTTCCCAACTTTATACGTCGAGATACCACCTTGCGCGTTAATCACCCGCTGCCAAGGCACGTCACCATCGTCATCTTTCAGGCCGCGCAAGACCATGCCAACTTGCCGCGCTGCACCCGGGTGGCCGATGAGGTCAGCGACTTGTCCGTAGGTCGCTACCTGACCTGTTGGGACTGCCTTGACTGTCTCGAGCACAGCTAGCCGAAATGCGTTTGATGGCTTTTTACGGTGATTTTGGACTTCCATCTCTACTAAGAAACTCCTGAACCAAATCTATAGCAATGTCATAAGCAAATTGATAGTACGCGTCGTGGTTTGGGTCTTGGAATTGAAAGGGGATATAGCCCAGATCGCGTATGAATGTTACATAATCGTCAAAGCGAGGGTGGGCATCAACTGCATTGTAAATACGTATCCATACTTCATCATCTGGGTCATTAAGGATGTTCCGGCTTCTTGTTTGAAGCAGAGGATGAGCTGACATAATTTGCGAACGAGCGGTATTTTCATGCGAAAACACAAGGTTTTCACGAAGTGTAGGACGTAAAACGTCCAGAGCTACAATACGGTCTTGTTCGTCATAGAGGACAATTGTGTTTAATGCAATAGCACCATCACGCCGGAGTGGAGCGTCAACGTATCCTGTTGCTGCAGCATTTACCCATGTTGGTCCGGTACTTACATAGTCAAGAGATGCCATATCAAAGTCACTAGTAACCTCAAATGGAATGGGTGTAGAACCAAACATAGGCCTAGTTACCTGAGCAGAAAAACTGTTTTTGGTCGTGTCAGGCTCAAAAATCTCAGCAAACTTAAATGTTTCTACTGACGCAAATGAGCTTGATAGTAGCAACGCAGTAAGGGTCAAAAGCGCGTAACGAAACATCATCAACCTAATTGTGGCTCACGTCAATCTTGACGCGATCAGCCAGTTTGCGCATGGGCGCAGGCAGCCACCACGTCCACTTGCCTGCCAGATTCATCACTGCTGGTAATACCGTAAGGCGCACAATGGTGGCATCTAATAAAACTGCTGTCGCTAGCCCCAGTCCGAGGGTTTTAATGAGGATTACCTCGCTAAAAATAAACACCGAAAACACGACCACCATAATAGTCGCCGCACTGCTAATCACGCTGCCTGTAGTGGCCATGGCTTGCACCACGGCGTCTTCGTCGCTTAAGCCGCGCTCGTGGTTTTCAAAAATGCGCGAGACTAGAAAAACCTCGTAGTCCATGCTCAGCCCAAACACAATCGCAAACACAAATAGTGGCACGCTGGTGTCTACAAAGCCTAGCCCAGTGTTTAGCCCCACCAAACGTGCGCCAATACCCTCTTGAAAAATTAACGTGATAAGCCCAAAAGCACCCGTGACCGTGAGGGTGTTTAAGAAGATGCACTTGAGCGGCACAACCAACGAGCGGAAGGCTAACCCTAAAAGCACAAAGGTGGCCAGGTAGACCAAGGAAATCGCCGTGGGCATACTGGCGTAGAGGGCGTCTGCCCATTCACGTTCACGGATGATGCCGCCACCGAGTTGGGCGCTCGCACCATTTTCTGCAAGTAAGGCGTTGCTTAGGGTTGTAATTTGGGACTCGAGCTCCTGTGCAGCACGCACACCTAACCCACTTTGGGGATACACCAACAGCAAACTGGTTTGCCCAGAGGCACCCACAGTTGCCCTCGCCAGTGGCGCAATTTCACTGCCCAGCGCCACATCTTGACGGGCGTAGTATTGATACAAAAACAACCTAGGTATGCCGGGCGCTGTTGTTGCCGAGAACACGGCCTCAACCTCAGGCAAAGCTTCTAGTTCCCGGGTAAGTTCAGATACGTCTCGCACCGAACTTGGGTGATAAAACCCCTGCTCACCAAAATCCACAAGTAGTTGATAGGGACTAAGCGCACCTGTAAGACCAATATCCTGCAAAATTTGCAAACTTTGGTAGGTATCCGTGCGCGGACTCAAGCCAGCGTTCCCCGTTTCGGATACGCGCATATTGAGCATGGGAAAACTAATTATGAACAGCACAATGATGCCACCCGCCGCCCACGCCCTGGAGTTGCGCATCACGGCGACAGCGCGCCCTTCCCAAAACGCTCGGCTACGCGTACCCGGTTCACGCCGACTAACTTTGAGGGCATTCACCCGCTTGCCGAGTAGGGTGAGCATGGCAGGTAACGCAGTTAGTGCCACGAGTATGCCCACAAACAACACCAAAATGATGCCTAAGCCAATCGAGCGGATAAAAGCCAGAGGCGGTACGAGCAGGGCCGATAGGCCCACCATGCTAGTAAAGCCACTAAAGGCAACCGCTTTACCCGCTGTTGCCACGGTGATAGCAGCGGCGTCTGCGGGGGTTTGCTTGTTGCGAATTTCTTCGCGGAAACGGTTGACCATCACTAGCGCATAATCAATGCCCGTGGCCATGCCCAACATGGTGACAATGCTTTGGGTGAACGAGGCAAACTCGAGCACATACCCCAACAAAAACAACGCCGCAAACGACATCATGATGGACACGAGAGCATTGATGAGCGGCAATGTTGATGCCACCACCGCGCCAAAGACCAGCACTAACACAACGAGGCTGAGCGGGAGGCCGTAAAGTTCAGCTCTAGTTGCATCACGCTTACCAATCTCTTCCAGTTCAAACTTGCTAGCAGCCCCACCTGCTAGATAAAACTGCACATCATCGGTTTCAAACTGGCTGGCAAGGTCGTTGATTTGCACAACGGC
>JBCCOX010000628.1:0-3217 GCA_039025155.1 Deinococcota bacterium
CAGCGCCCCACCAAGTACAGCTAGCACTGCCCCAAGGAGTACCGTAAGGGGTGGGGCAAGTCCTAAAAAAAGCCAGCTAAACAGCGCCATCCAAAGTGGATTTGTGTTGACCAGCGCTGCGCTGGCGGTCACGCTAGTGTAACTCAGCGAGCTTATCCAAGTTGCAAAGTGGGCTGCTAGACAGAGCCCAGCAAGTATGGCGTAGGGTGCATTTTGAAAGCTTAGCGGTGTGCGTTTCAGGGCGCGTAGTGTGAACGGGGCAAGGGCGAGGCTGGCAAATAACATGCGGTACAGTGCCACTACCACGCCGGGGGCAGCGGCCAAGCGAATAAAGACCGCAGCCGTACTAACAGCTAGTACGCCTATTGTAAGCGCTAGGCGTGGGCGAATAGCCGGTAAATGAGTGTCAGCTTGAGCTTGCTCAAAGAATGCTGACAAGGCTGCTAAGGTTGAGCCTGAATGTTGAGCTTTCACATTCTGGTCTTTAGCTCCCTGATGGTCGGCAGTTTGCTTTTGAGACCCCTGTTGTTTAGAAAACCAAGGCACAAACCATAGTACCCAACTGAGAATGTCAAGTAGTGAATTAAACAATGTGACAGAGGGCTTTTCTTTATGCTAGAGAAGCTAGTCACAAGCTCGCTATAAGGTGAGGTTGAAGTTATCTTGAGGGCATCATTTACTTGAGGGCATCATTTAGTAGTATTGACAAACACAACGCAACCTATAGGGTGTTCGCAACTGGGATGTAGCAACTAGCAACAAGACAGAGCTGTAGTGAGATGGAAGCCAGATGATGTTGGTGGGCGTCGTTGGGTATCTTTTGTGACAGGGATTTGAGTATTAACATTCTTTTGTCATGGAAACGTCAGCTACTACCTTGATGTAGGTCTGTGGTTGTTCTACCGTAGATTATCTTTGGATGATATAAACGCTGCGGTCTTGCAAAACATGCTCGGTCTTGCAAAACATGACAGGTTAAACACGCACAATAGACACGTCGGACTCAACATATTAGCTCGAGTTCTTCTTCAAAAGACACTATTTCAAAGGACACTATGCGTACCGAACAGTTGCCTGCTTACAAGTTACCTTCACTCGTCAGCTTACGTGCTGACCTTGCTGGTGGGCTGGCGGCGACCATCATTGGCTTGCCCAAAAACATTGTCTACGGGCTTATTGCCTTTGCGCCGCTGGGCCCAGCATATGCAAGTATTGGTGTGACGGCGGGCTTTTTTGGTGCTATTTTCGCTGGCTTTATGGCGGCGCTGCTCGGCAGTACGCCATCACTTATCTCAGCGCCGTCGCCAGCCGCTGCACTGGTGGCAAGCTCGCTCATGGCACAACTGTTTTTGCCCGGGTTTAGCCGCGTGGGTGCGGAACTTGACCCCACATCGTTTACCAGTATTGTGGTCACGCTTGCTTTTTTGGTGATGTTTTTAACGGGGCTTTTGCAAGTGGGCTTTGGCTTTTTTCGGGCTGGAAACCTTATTAAATTTATCCCTTACCCGGTGATTGGCGGGCTGCTGAACGGGCTAGCGCTTACAGTACTCCTCGACCAAATCCCAGATTTGCTGGGGCTCGAAGGTTTTGGCTCGAGCCTCACCAATTTTCAACCCCTCAAGCTCATTATTGGCGTGACAACGGCGCTACTTATGTGGTACGGCAAACGCATTACAACGCGCGTACCAGATGCGCTGCTGGCCTTATTGGGTGGATCGCTTTTGTATTATTTGGCAGTTGCTGTAGGTCTCGGCGGCGCTGTTGGTGGCAGGTTAGGCTTTGTAAGTCCGGGTGTGCCGCAAAATTATCTGGCTAGTTTTTTTAGTGTGCTGCGGCTCGAGGGCATGCTCGAGCTTTTCCCCACTTTGCTCTCAGCTTCGTTTAGTACCGCACTACTTATCTCGACCAAAACCCTGCTGGTGGCACTCAGTTTGCAAACGCTTACCAACCACCGTACCAATGTCAACCGTGAACTTATTGCCCAAGGCTTTGCCAATATGACCGCAGCTAGCGTGGGCGGCCTCGCTGTGGAAGGCTCGTTTAGCCAAAGTGCTGCCAGCCACCGGGCAGGTGCAAGCAGCCGTCTTGCAGGTGTTGTCTGGGGACTATTTACCTTAGTCATTGCTTATTTTTTAGGCAATTTAGTAGGTTTAGTGCCCAACATTGTCATGACGGGTATTTTGATCATCGTGGCGTTTTCGCTGGCTGACCCGTGGAGCTTACGGCTTTTGTACAACTTTTTTACAGGTAAAATTCGCCAACGCGGCTCGCTCTGGGGCGATATTGTGGTTATTTTGCTGGTGACAGGTGTGACCCTAGTTGCAGATTTGGTTACAGCAGTGACCGTGGGGCTAGTGCTATCGGTCTTGCTTTACGTATTTAAGATGAGCAAGGCAACCATTCGGCAAAATTACGATGCGGTCATGCAACACTCGAGCAAACAACGTGATGACCAGTCGCTCGAGGCGCTTAGTGAAAACGGCGCACAACTTGGCGTGGTTGAACTTGAAGGCTTTATCTCCTTTGCTTCGGCAGATACCATTGTGAATCAAGTTGAAGCCCTCGCTGAAGCTGGCAAGCAGTATCTTATTCTGGACCTTACCCGCGTGAACGACATGGACATTACCAGCGCCCGTCTGGTCGAGCAACTCAACAAGCGCCTTGTGAACGACGGCAAAGAACTAGCTTTAAGTGGCGTTGCCCGCAGCTCTCAACTGGGGCAGTTTTTGCAAACAACAGGTATTACCGAAAGTTTTGATGATGACCATCTTTTTGAGGACACAGACGTTGCCCTAGCGTCGTTTGAAGACAAACTATTACAAGACACGCTGCCGCAATATTTGTTTAAGGTGCTGGCAGATAATCCTAAGTGGCTTTACCTTTCCAACCTCAAAAAGTCCCGTCAAGAAGACATGGACGACGACGAAATTGCCCTTGAGGACATCACCGTGTTACAAGGTATGTCCGAAGATGACATGGCGACCCTCAACAGTTTTATGCACCGCGAGCGCTTTAGTGCAGGTGATGTCATCTTTCAAGAAGGTGATGCTGGAAACGCGGTGTTTTTTATCGCCAAAGGGCTGGTCAATGTGAACAAAGGCGGCGAGCGTATTGGTAGTTTTGCAGCAGGTACCTTTTTTGGCGAAACCGCGCTGTTAGACAACCGAAGCAAGCGTACTGCGACGGTCACTGTTGCTGAGGATGCCGTCTTTTACCG
>JBCCOX010000629.1:0-3205 GCA_039025155.1 Deinococcota bacterium
GCCAAAGAATTTACGGACGACGTGGAGTTTAGCGCGCAAGACTGTATGCGGGCTGATCCGAACTATGTTTATGAACTTGTGCGGGTAGCCGTTGCAGCAGGGGCCACCACGGTGAACATTCCCGATACAACAGGTTATGGGACGCCGCTCGAGTACGGCGCACTTATCAAAAGCATCTTCAACAACGTGCCGGAACTCAGCGAGAAAAACGTGGCTATTTCCACCCACTGCCACGACGACCTCGGTATGGCAGTCGCCAACAGTTTAGCTGCCGTCGAAAATGGTGCCACGCAAATTGAATGCACCATCAACGGTATCGGTGAGCGGGCGGGCAATACTTCACTTGAAGAGTGTGTCATGGCGCTTTACACCCGTGGCGACCACTACAATGCTGAGGTGGGCATCAACACCCGCGAGTTGTACAGCACCTCGAGGCTCGTCTCGCGCTACACAGGCATGGTTGTCCCGGGTAACAAAGCCATCGTCGGCGATAACGCCTTTGCGCATGAAAGTGGCATCCATCAAGATGGCGTCATTAAACACAAACAGACTTACGAAATCATGAACGCGGAACTGGTTGGACGTGAAGCTGCGGTGTTAGTCATGGGCAAGCACTCCGGACGCAATGCCTTTCGGCAGCGCTTAACCGAGTTGGGTTACACCGACTTGGTAGATGGTCAACTTAACGGCCTCTTCAAGCAGTTTAAGGACTTAGCTGACCGTAAGCAAAGCGTCACCAACGACGATATTGTGGCGTTAGTTGATTCTGAAACGGTGTCGTTTGCAGAAACCTATAAGCTCGAGCACATCCAGTGTCAATCGGGCACAGGTGGCATGACTCCTGCTGCCTTAGTGCGCTTACAAACCCCCGAAGGTGTCATGGAAGAAACCGCCACTGGCGACGGCCCCGTGGATGCCAGCTATAAAGCCCTCAAAAAACTCACGCCCGTGCCCTTTGTCATGGAAAGCTACGACTTACGCGCCATTGGCGGCGGGCCAGACGCCCTCGGTGAGGTTGCTATTCGCGTGAATAGTGAAGGCAACATCGTCTATGGGCGAGCTATTTCAAGTGATGTTGTGCATGCATCTGTGCTTGCTTATGTCGACGTGCTTAACAAATTAGCTGCAGGTGTAGGTAGCCGGTCACGTGCGCAGCAGCAATCTAAGCAGTCTGTAGCAACGTCTTAAACGATGCTTCATCAGGGCTGTTTGAATGATAAACAGCCCTGATATATAGACGTTATCATCAAAAAATATCCAACATACTCTCTAAACTTATTCGATACTAACGTACTAATGTCCTCAAATGGGATGACATCAACCTAGCTAGTATCAACACAGATGTTCATCAACTTGGTGATGATTGAGATCAGCAACATTGCTTAAGCAAAAATAATAAGTTGTATGACGCTGGTTGATAGTCTGCGCAAAACTTAAAATATCGTCTGGCAAAATAACATCATTAAATAGTCAAATGTAAAAAAGCTGTCTAGATGAGCAAAAGTAACTCGGTAGGAAATGGGGATGATGATGGCACAGGTTGAAATTTATGACACCACTCTGCGTGACGGTACACAGGGGCTAGCATTTACGCTTACCAGCGAAGATAAAGTGGCAATCGCCAAACGTTTAGATAGTTTTGGTGTGGATTACATTGAAGGCGGCTGGCCAGGGTCAAACCCTAAAGATGCCACCTTTTTTAACATGATGAAAGACGTGCGTTTAGTGCGGGCTAAGTTGGCGGCGTTTAGCATGACCCGGCGCAAAAATACGCCTGTGGAAAACGACGTGAATATGAAAGCGCTGCTCGAGGCAGAAACGCCAGTGGCCACCATCGTCGGTAAATCTTGGACGCTGCACGTGACTGACGCACTCGGCACAACGTTAGATGAAAACTTAGCGATGATTCAGGATTCGGTTGCCTACATGAAAGCGCAAGGTAAAACGGTCATTTACGACGCTGAGCACTTTTTTGATGGTTACCGAGCAGATAGAGAGTACGCATTGGCAACGCTTACGGCGGCGGCTAGTGGCGGTGCAGATTGTATCGTCCTCTGTGACACCAACGGCGGGTCTATGCCAACAGATATTGTGCGCGTTTTACAGACCTCACAAACCCGTGTCCAAACGCCTTTGGGGATTCACACCCACAACGATTGTGAAATGGCGGTGGCAAATACTTTGGCAGCCGTCCAAGCTGGGGCTATGCACGTTCAGGGCACAATTAACGGTTACGGAGAGCGCTGCGGGAATGCCAACTTGATTAGCATCATCCCTAACTTAGCCCTTAAATTGGGCTATGACCAACCGCAAGATTTGCGCGCCCTGCGGGATTTATCGCACTACATTGACGAGCGCGCCAACTTGCAACCCAACACCCGCGCGGCTTACGTGAGTGACGCTGCCTTTGCGCACAAGGGTGGTATGCACGTATCTGCGGTGAACAAAAACCCCGACACCTATGAACACGTGCATCCAGAACGTGTTGGCAACCAGCGGCGTATTTTGCTGTCTGATTTGTCCGGACGTGCCAATGTGCTGGCTAAAAGTGATGACCACGAAGCGTCTGATCCCAACTTGCAAGCCAATATGCAAGCTGTTGTCACGAAACTTAAAGAACTCGAGAACCGTGGCTATGCATTTGAAGGTGCTGAGGCCTCGTTTAAGCTGATGAGCCAAAAAGTACGTGGTGAATACCAACCTTACTTTTTGTTGCACGGGTTTAACATCAACATCACTAAGCGCGATAACGACCCACGTCCCGTGGCAGAAGCAACTATCAAAGTGGGTGTGGGGGACCAGCTCGAGCACACTGCTGCCAACGGCGACGGACCTGTGAACGCGCTTGATAAAGCCCTGCGCAAAGCCCTTGTGCGCTTTTACCCCATGCTGCAAGAGCTCAGCTTGGTTGATTACAAGGTGCGCGTGTTAAGTGGGCTCGAGTCAGGCACAGCTAGCGTGGTACGGGTGTTGGTTGAAACCAGTGACGGCCAAGATACGTGGGGCACGGTAGGCGCAAGTACAGACGTCATTGCAGCGTCTTATGAAGCACTTACCGACGCAATTGAGTACAAATTGCTCAAAGACAAGGTTAAGCCGGAGATACTGACAAGTATTGACATGACCGTACAATCATAACTATGTCTAGGAGCAGCGTGTGGAAGTACGTATTAGCTAGCACGCAACCCAACTTGAGATGTAGAGA
>JBCCOX010000630.1:0-3201 GCA_039025155.1 Deinococcota bacterium
ATGGCGATTCGTTAACCTTGCTCACCCCTCAGGTAGTTATAGTGGTAGCCCTAGTTTTAGTTTAAATATCACCGAATTTACGCTAACTGACGGCGCAGGTTTTGAGTCAGGTAACGGCCCACCTCGTAAACCCCAAGCTATCTCGAGCCAACTTCGCATTACCGAAGTGCCAGATGGCGGCAGCGCCACGCTCTACCCCGGCTTTACCCCTGACCCCTACGTGATGAGCTTTGTTGCTGGCGGTTCCGAACAAGCCAGTCAATATGGGGATACTTGCTTCGGTAACGTCAACAGCAAACCCGACCATGTTATTTACTTAGGCGAGTTTTCGTATTTAAAAATGGAAGTTGCCAGCCAAGCAGATACCACCTTGGTTGTTTACGGTGAACCTTACGACCAGTGGTTTTGTAATGACGACAGCAACGGCTTTAATCCCGTGATTGAAGGTGAGTGGCTCGAGGGCTTCTACTACGTTTATGTAGGTAGCTTTAACGGCAAACCCAGTTACGACTTAAACATCAGCGAAGTACCTTAACGGTCCATTATTTAGTCACCTAAGCAAATACCATCACATCAACAACGCTCAGCAGATTCAGTCCTGTGCTGAGCGTTGTTCTTGCTTGAATAACATCACCAAGATAGTTGATTTTTACCGCCAACCTTGGCCTCGTACATTTTTTTGTCGGCATCTGCCAGCATTTTTTCGTGGCTTTCAAAAGTGATGTTGCCAGATAATCCCATGCTCAAGGTGACGGCAAGACCATTAGAAACATCATGCCAAGGGTACTGTTCAACTTGCTTACGAATGCGCTCACAGACAATGGCAGCGTTGTTCACTAGCGTTTCTGGAAAAACAACTACAAACTCCTCGCCGCCGTAGCGAGCCACAATGTCAGCATCGCGGACGCTGTTTTGTAACATGTCGGCAACCGCTTGAATAACGTTGTCGCCAACTTCGTGCGAAAAGGTGTCGTTCACTTGCTTAAAGTTGTCAATGTCGCAGACCATAAGGCTCAAGGACTTACCGTAACGGCGCGCGCGGCTGTAAACACTGCGTAAGTTTTCATCTAGATAACGGCGGTTGTACAAACTTGTGAGGCTGTCCTGAACGCTTAACCGCGCCAGTTCGCGGTTGCTGGCTTCAAGCTCTTGTTGCGTGCGCTCGAGTTCAATGATTTGCTTTTCCAAGGTACGCCGTAAATTACGCAAGGTTAAGTGTGTGCTTACCCGCGCAATGACTTCATCTACCTGAAACGGTTTGCTGATGAAGTCTACAGCCCCTTCTTGAAAGGCTGCAATTTTGTCTTCTAGCTCACTTACACCGCTTACAAAAATGATGGGAATGCTCTGAGTTTTGGGGTCAGCTTGGAGCTTACGGCAAGTTTCTAAGCCGTTCATAACGGGCATGTTGATGTCTAACAAAATCATGTCAGGTAGGTCGTCACGGGTTGTTAATAGCTCGAGCGCAGCCCGACCGTCCTCGGCTTCAATGACGTTAAAGTCTTCTTGCTCGAGCATTTGCCGCAGCAAGCGCAAGTTTAACGGTTTGTCATCTACCGCCAGAATGGTGTGGTCTTCTGGATTCAGGCTAAAAGACTGTTGCATAATAGCCGCCATTGTACTCCCTCATGAAGCTCTAAGCGTGACATGAATATCTCATCATCATAAGATGTGTTTTGGGTAAAACCCGAGCGCGTCTGCAGCAACCAAGTACACACGTGTACCTGCTAGCTCAACAAAGATGTCTGCTGGCATCTCTGCTGGGCTGTAGCCGTGCAAATGCCCAAACACAAGCACGTCTGGCGAGTGACAAGCCAAAATCTCCATAAATCCTGAGGGGTCAAGTTGAACGTCCTCACGTAAATGGGTGGGTGGGTAGTGCATCATCACCACAAGCTTTGAGGTCAATGACGGCAATGCTTGGTGTAACTTCTGGGCATGGGCAAGGGAAAGCTCGAGCCGCTGCTGTTCACGGGCGTACACCTTGGCATCATGTGGATCATCCTCATCAAACTGACCACTACCAGGACAGTCCCAGCCGCGTGTGCCAGCAATGAGGATGTGCGTTGCGTCTCGCACTTTAGGAATATCTTGAACTGTGTTGGTGATGTGAACCTGGTTGAGGCTATTATCACCCGCTGGCAGCACGCTAATTACAAAGGCATCATTTTGCAGGGCCCACATACCATCTGGCAACGCCCGGCGCACTTTACCAATGGACGACCACCAATAATCGTGATTGCCTCGTAGCAAAATTTTGTGTCCGGGTAAGGCAGCAATGTCGTCTAGGTCAAGCAGGGCGTCATCTAAGCGTATAGCCCAAGAGATGTCTCCGGGGATGAGCACAACGTCGTCTGCCTCAACTGTTTCGCGCCAGCGCTCAAAAAAAATGTCGGGGTGCCTTTGCCAGTTACCACCGAAGATGTCCATGGGCTTGGGCTGCGCTTTGGAGAGGTGGGGATCGGCAATGGCAAACAAGTGCATAACCTTAGCTTATACCAAGTGCTTGCTGAGAAGTTTGTTGGCAGCTTGTTGATGATGACAGAACAAGTCAACTAGCATTTTAGTTTTATTATGATTTTATGGCGAAGGGTTTTTGGATAAATCCACAGAAGATTGCTAGGGTCATGATGATAGGTAGCATCGGCTGTATCATTCTTACTATCGCATTATATGTAAAAAGTGGCAGGAGTCTATCTGAAAGTATGGTTTTTGTTGGTTGGATGATGCTTTTTGGCTGGCCACTCAGCATACTTGTAATTGGTTTGCTTCTACTTGCCTTCTACATCTTGAAAGCTGTGGGAGAAGGCCCTCAGAAAGAGCCATTTGCCCCATTTTGCTGGCTTGTATCCGCATTTTTCAATCTGGGAGGCTTTCTTTACTTTTTCTTTCCCCCTATAACTTACATTATAAGAGGTAGGGTCACTATTTCTGAGATGATTTACTTTATTTCTGGTAATACTATAGATATTGCTATTACCTTAATGGTTTTATGGATGCTTTTTGCGTTTGTTATCTCCATGGCTGCGTTTAGAGGGGAATCTCCAGTTGAGGTGGCAGGTTGATAGTTCGAGGGTTTTGGAAAGACTCGAGGAAGATTGCCCGAGTCATGATGGTAGGTAGTCTATCCGTTCTTGCTCTTACCTTATTAGGAACTAAATATTCTGGATACTACACGTGGGGTGAAGTTTTTGCAGAAAC
>JBCCOX010000631.1:0-3191 GCA_039025155.1 Deinococcota bacterium
TGGACGTTGGTGACTTCACCAAGCATGAGCTGACCGTTTTGAGCAAGGTCTTTGGCATGTTGGTTAGCCTTGCGAAGGCTAAACAGTAACCACGCCGGAATAACTAAGCTAAACCACCAGAGCGTTTGCTGCTGTGGCGCAAGTACTGCAATGGTTGTAAGCCCTGCAAACAGCGCAAATGGAATGCCGCAGCCCATAAGCACAACGCCGTTGTAGCGCCACATGCTGCGCGTCAGCACTTTTTTAATCACAGGTGGGTTGTTAGCTGGGCTGTTTTGGTCATAAAAAACGTGCGGTACAGAAGGGTCGTCTGGTTCTGGCGGGCTAATCCAGCGTTTGAGCGGCGAGTCTTCTAAGGCTTTGCCGAGGACCTCGAGCGCTTCTTCTTGACTGTTGACGTGCACGTTCTTATCATTCTTATCAGAGGTGTTATCTGCTGGTTGACTCATCGTTTATCCTAAAGTTCTGTGTGATGTTGAACGTCGTCGAGCATTGCGGATGTCACCTGATCTTGCACTGACCTTGTGTTAATAGCATCAGGACCTTGTGTTAACAGCATCAGCAAACCTACCGCGCGCTACCAACTCACGATAAACTACCCGCATGAGCATTCTTGTAACAGGTGGCGCAGGCTATATTGGCAGCATTACCGTTGAAACCTTAATTAACCGTGGCTATGAGGTGGTTGTGCTAGACAACTTAGTCACAGGACACCGCGCAGCCGTCCACCCTAAAGCTAGTTTTGTGCAGGCTGACATTCAAGACAAACCCCTCGTTGGTCACACCGTAGACCAGCACGGTGTTGAGGCCGTCTTGCACTTTGCAGCCTACTCGCTAGTTGGCGAGTCAATGAGCAACCCATTTAAGTACTTTGAAAACAACAGCGTGGGAACGATGCACTTTTTGCAGACGTTGCTCGAGCACGGCGTGGACAAATTTGTCCTCTCCTCTACTGCTGCGCTGTTTGGCACCCCTGAACACATTCCGATTGATGAAGCTAGCGTCATTCAACCAGGCAGCGTTTATGGTGAATCCAAGTACTTCATTGAGCGCGTACTGCACTGGCTTGCGCAGACCCAGCACCTACGCTATGTAAGCTTGCGCTATTTTAATGCCGCAGGTGCATCTGAAACCTACGGCGAAGACCATCGTCCGGAAAGTCATTTGATTCCGCTCGTGTTGGATGTTGCACGGGGTAGAAGGGACACCATCAAAATTTTTGGGGATGATTACCCCACCACAGATGGTACTTGCGTGCGCGATTATGTCCACGTTGAAGATTTGGCAGATGCTCACGTGTTGGCGCTCGAGTCTCTCAAGCAGGACGGCACTGCGAACGTCTACAATTTAGGCAGCGGCCAAGGCTACTCGGTACAAGAGGTTATTGAAACTTGTAGGCAGGTAACTGGTCACGCGATTCCTACTGAGGTGGTTGCGAGGCGGGCAGGTGACCCAGCAGCACTTGTAGCGGACTCGAGCCGCATTCGTAAAACCCTCGGCTGGCAGCCCAAGTTTGATGACTTAGAAGCGATGGTAGCATCTGCATGGGCATGGTTTCAGGCGCATCCTGAAGGTTACACCTCTTGATATCTTAGTTAATCACCACGTCTACAAAAAATTCTCCACTACAGATCCATGTTCAAAGCTAATTTGACAATACGTGTATATGCACGTATGCTGGCCATATGAATCAGCGTCTTTCTCAAGCACAAAAACGCGAGATTGCACAAAGCTGTATTCATGCACACCTTAAGCAGGCTGTGCGGTTAGTGACACAGCAATTTGATGCCGCACTTTCTGCGATGGACATACGTGCAACCCAATACAATCTGCTGGTGGCAAGTTCGCTAATGGGCACTGTTCCACTCACTGTACTTGCTGATGAACTTGGTTTAGATAGGACAACCCTGTCACGTAATTTAAAGCCGCTTGAAACACGGCATTTAATTCACACGTATCTATCTGATCAAGATTCACGTGTACGCCTTGTAGAAATTACGACTGAGGGTGAGCGTCTTATTCTAGATGCGTATCCACTTTGGAAATCAATTCAGAAGGAGGTAACAAAGGTATTTGATGATGAAACTTACAAATCACTTCTAAATCAACTCGAGCAACTTCAAAGTTAATTTTTAGCAAAAAGCGTGTATATACACGCTTTTTGACCCTAAGATCAATTTTGCGAAAGGGCTTTTAGTCATGGATTTTCCAGCAACAACGATCGTCACAATTATCTTAGTAGCCGTTTCACTGGGCATTTGGACTAGTGTGAGTGCAGCTATCTCAGCTCAGCAAAAATCCGTTGGTGTTGGTGTTTTCTTCGGATTATCT
The DNA here is from genome assembly GCA_039025155.1 of Deinococcota bacterium. Lineage (GTDB taxonomy): Bacteria > Deinococcota > Deinococci > Deinococcales > Trueperaceae > JBCCBI01. Next base: position 2,332 of record JBCCOX010000631.1, read on the forward strand.
GTTTGGTTTGTTATAGCAGTGGCTATGTCACACTCCAACTATCTTTTTAGAGGAGATACACCAATTTATATTTTAATTATCCCTCTTTCCATTGCTATTTTAGTAAGCGTTGGACTGTTAAGCTTTCCAAGCTTCCGAAAGCTAATTGCCGAGACATCACAAATTGCCCTTATTGCACCTCATATGCTCCGTATTGTTGGCTTCAGTTTTTTGATCCTTGGCGAGCTGAACTATCTCCCCAAAGAATTTACTATTCCAGCAGGCTATGGCGACATCATTAGTGGTGTCCTAGTACTGCCTGTTATTTACTTGATTTTAAAGCAAGGTCAATGGGTACGTTCTGCTATCGTTACCTGGAATATTATAGGGATAGCTGATTTTGTAGGTGCTTTTATAGCAGGTCCCAGATTTATACCTACTCACCTTTCAACATTCGCCCAGCCCTACGCGCTCAATTACTTTACAGTTATTCCCATTTTTGTTGTACCGCTTTTTGTGGTAACACACATTTACTCTATTTACAAGGTTGTGACAGAACAAAACGCATTCGTTCACCAGGAAAAACAAAATTCTATTCAGCCTATACATCTCTAGCGACTCTAGCGACTCTTCCGCTATCTGAATTTATTCTCACCCTAAAAATGCCCTTGACACTATATGCACAATGTCAAGGGCAATATCATTTTTGATGATGCCAAGACTTTTAACAGTCACATAGCCTTTTCGCTATTTATGATAATGAGAATCATAAAGTGCATCCACGGACTCTTGAGCTCCACAATTCAACAGGAGTAATCTCATGCAATTCAAACACTTTGACATCAATGGAGAAAGCATTGTCGAGCTAACCTCAGAAGGAA
>JBCCOX010000632.1:0-3183 GCA_039025155.1 Deinococcota bacterium
AACGTTGAATGTTGGCTTTACGACCCGAGTTTTGCTTGAGGAGGGCTTGCAACTCGCCGTCACTGTAAACAAATGTGGGCTCTTTTTCACGTCCAAATTTCACAGCGAACAGAGGCGGTTGGGCAATGTACAAGTAACCAGCCTCAATTAAAGGGCGCATATAGCGGTAGAAAAAGGTGAGCAGTAGGGTGCGAATGTGGCTCCCGTCTACGTCGGCATCTGCCATAATAATAATGCGGTGATAGCGCACGTCTTCTAAGTTAAAGTGCTCGTCGTCACCCGTGCCGTCAATACCGGCACCGATAGAGGCCACTAACGCGCGAATCTCGGCATTTTTGAGGATTTTGCCAATCTGGGCTTTTTCTACGTTCAAAACTTTACCACGCAGTGGCAAAATAGCTTGAAAACGGCGCTCGCGCCCTTGTTTGGCGCTACCACCTGCCGAAATACCCTCCACAATGTAGATTTCACTGACGGTCGGGTCTTCGGATTGGCAGTCAGAGAGTTTACCCGAAAGTTCTTCGTTATCAAACGGGTTCACTCGCCGCACCAAATCACGCGCTTTACGCGCTGCTTCGCGGGCTTTGGCCGCATTGACCGCTTTTTCAATCACACTCTTGGCGATTTTGGGGTTTTCTTCTAAAACCTCATTGAGCTTTTCGTAAACAACCGACTGGGTGGCACTTTGCGCTTCTGGGTTGAGGAGTTTGACCTTTGCTTGAGACTCAAACTGCGGATCCCCCAACTTGACCGAAATCACACAGGAAATGCCCTCGAGAAAGTCCTCACCAGACGGCGTTGGGTCGCCCTTTTTGAAGAGGTTGTTGGCTTTAGCGTAGTTGTTCAGCACGCGCGTATAAGCCGTCTTAAAGCCCGTTAAGTGCGTGCCGCCATCGCGGTTGGTAATCATGTTGGCGTAGGTCAGGATGGTCTGCCCATAGTTGCTAGTGTGAATCATACCCACTTCTACGTCAATGTCATCAACATTACTCTTGAGCAACATGGCTGTGTCGTAGAGGGCTTTGCCTTCTGCCATGTGCTTGGCAAAGGCCGCCACACCACCTTTTTCTTGAAAGACTTCTTGTTTTTCGTCGTGCTCGTGGCGCTTATCATTCAAAATAATCTTGACGCCACCCGTGAGGTAGGCAAGTTCACGCAAGCGTTTGCGAATGCGTTGGTAATCAAACGCCCGAATGTCTTTGAAGATGTCGTGATCTGGCTTAAACGTTACCTTGGAGCCGGTGTCTTTAGGTTTGGTTGTGCCAATTTCGTGAACTGGTTCAGTGACGTTACCTTCATCAAAACGGATGCGGTGAATGCTACCGCCCGTGCGCACTTCTGCTTCTAAAAAGGTAGACAGTGCGTTCACTACCGAACTGCCCACACCGTGAAGCCCGCCAGAAACTTTGTAGGCTTCAGAGTCAAACTTACCGCCCGCGTGTAGCTCGGTAAAAATAACCTCAATCGCTGGACGACCTTCTTTTTGCATGACGCCCACCGGAATGCCGCGCCCGTTGTCGGTCACCGTGGCTGAGCCGTCTGCGTTGAGCGTTACCGTGACGGTATCTGCGTAACCAGCCAGCGACTCGTCAATGGCGTTGTCAATAATCTCGGTTAAAAGCTGGTGGTAGCCGTCAATCCCGGTGCCACCCTGAACATACATGGCAGGGCGCTTGCGGACGCCCTCGAGCCCCTTTAAGACTTTAATACTATCTGCACTATACGTAGTCAAGCTAACCTCCATAGCTGAGGAATTTAGATGCTAGCTGAGGCTTTCACTATTAACGTAATATCAGCATACTGATGATTGTCATCTCGAGCTTGTACCTAGTCAGTTCTCATTGACTCAGTTCTCATTGACCATTGACTCAGTTCTTACTGAACTTGACATCAACTTAAGTCAACACCTTGATGCTGATACCAACGTTGATGGTGATACCGACGTTGATGTTGCTGTCAAACCACAACCCCACATGCTCGTAACAAAAGCTGGTTTCAGGCCCAAATCGGGCAAGGGCGCGCTGCTGTGATGCTTTCTAAGCACGCCTATAAATGCGCGTCACAAGCTGTTGTGGAATGTTACAAAAAGCTGCCTAAATCCCTCAGATTCATTACCTTAAAGTATAGCATAGTGAGCCCTACAAAGTCAAAGAATTTACCGTCCCAGACAGTGATTACTTTACATGTACTTCACATGCAATTCAGGGCAGTTCTAAGATGGGTTCAGCTCTCACCAAATAGGGTTATTTCGACTCGGCTAGTTCGCATCTAGAGTTACCCCAGCAACTCCAGATAAAAACACTATTACATACGCTGAAGTCTTGAAATACGCTCGTCTAAAGGTGGATGCGTTGCAAACAAGCCAGTGGCGTTGAGCTTCTTCACAGGGTTGCTGATAAACATGTGACGGAGGCCTTCAGAGACCTCCAAACGCTCGCCTTGGTAGTCACCTACCTTGGTTAGCGCACGCGCCAGACCCTCTGGGTTACGGGTAATGTAAGCAGCGGTGGCATCTGCCAAATACTCGCGGCGGCGGCTTACCGCAAAACGCACGATACTCGCTAAAACCGGCGCTAAGATAAGCAGCACCAGCAGTAGAATCATCGCTATAGCTTGAGCCTGCCCAGCATTGCTGCCACCACCGCGTCTGCGCCTACCACCGTATCTGTTCATGCGTAAAATGACATCACGCAAGATAATAATTGCACCCAAGGTGGCCGCTAAAAGGGACATCAGCAGCGCGTCATAATTTTTCACGTGGGCGAGCTCATGAGCGATGACGCCCTCGAGCTCTTGCCTATCTAACAGCTCTATAAGTCCACGGGTCACGGCGACAGTACTGTGCTGCGGGTTGCGGCCGGTGGCAAAGGCATTTGGTGCGGGGCTGTCAATCACGTAGAGTTTGGGCATTGGCACACCTGCGCCAATGGCGACGGCTTCGGTTATATTTACCAAGTAGCGATGCTCGTCTTTGTTAGCTGGGCGGGCGCGAGCAACACTCAGCGCAATTTGGTCGCCATACCAGTAGGCAATGGCATTTTGTCCTACTGCCAAAGCCGCGGCAAGCCCTACGTATAGCCATGCATAGGTAGCACCTAGTGCAACGGCGGCAGTATACGCAATAGCACCTAGAAGTAACACCATAAACAGCGCTAAATAGACAGAATAGCGCTTATTGGCTGC
>JBCCOX010000633.1:0-3182 GCA_039025155.1 Deinococcota bacterium
AGCTTGCTAGCAGAAGCAGCGTTTCCTATGGATCAGGTGCTGGATATTGTCCTACCTCAACCTTTTGAAGCCCACATTACTGCTGGGCAAATTGTGCAGGACATGCTCAGTGAGGTTGGCATTCAAAGCGAATTGCGCGTGGTGGAGTGGGGCGTATGGCTCAGCGACATTTTCCGGGGTGAGCGCGACTTTGACATTACGGTCATTGGTCATACGGGCAAACTGGACCCAACCGGTAGACTCGGCGGTTACGGCGACCCAGAGACAAATTACGTGGGCTACAGCAGTAATAACGTGACTGAACTTCTCGCCCAAGCAGCCCAAACGCCGGACGTGCCAACACGCGCACGCCTCTATACAGATGCCCTTACTGCTATGCATGAAGACGCGCCGTTTATCTACTTTGGGACACCGTTTCGTACCTACGCTCAACAAACAGAGGTGGACGGGTTTTGGATTACACCATTACTTGATACCTTTGATTTTCACGGGGCGAGTAAGTAGTAGCATCCTGACGGCACTCGAGGGGGCTAGCTTGGCTAGCCTCTTTTTTGTCATAGATGGACAGTATCTCGCGTAAACTTAGGATGATGACGTTCGTACGGAGTTAACAAGTGGGTGAAGGATGATACGCAAATGGGCGGGGCAACTTACCAGTATCGCTGTAACACTGGTGTTGGTGTTATCGCTGGTGTTTATCGGTATGCGCTTACTGCCGGGTGATGCCGCCAGTTTGCGCGCTGGTACTGAAGCAAGTGACGCCCAAGTCACTGCCATCCGCGATAGTTTGGGGCTAGCTGTGCCGTGGCTCAGCCAATTTGCTACGTATTGGCAAGGCTTAGCTCGAGGCGACCTTGGCACCTCATTTCGGGAGCAACGACCCGTGACAAAAATTGTTGCTGAACGCTTACCCGTGACCATCCAACTTGCATTATGTTCGCTTACCCTCACCTTACTTTTAGGCTTAGGCTTGGGGATGATTGCTGGGCTCAATCCGGGGCATGTTGTGGAGCGGGTAGTACTCGCGGCGACGACGTTGGGCTTAACCTTGCCGGGGTTTTGGTTAGGATTTTTGTTGTTACTGTTGTTTGCGGTACAACGCGACTGGTTTCCACTGATTGGCTTTGACACCACAGGGGGCACACTAGCTAGGTTGCACGCGCTCACCTTACCTGCACTGACTTTAGCAATTCCCAATGCAGCCCAGTTAGCTAGACTGACCCGTGCAGAGGTGCTCGAGCTGCGCCATGCGGACTTTATTCGCACAGCGCGCAGCAAAGGCCTTGCTCGGGGTGCGGTCATTCAGCACATCACTGCGAACGCACTGCCTAAAGTCTTACCGCTAGTTGCGCTGACCTTGGGCGGCTTGCTCACCGGTACGATTGTCGTGGAACAGGTGTTTGGCTTACCGGGTTTGGGGCTTGCCATGCTGGGGGCTATTGCTGCCAGAGATTACCCGGTGGTTCAAGGCATCACCATTGTGGTGGTGCTGGTTTACATCACTGTGAACGCGCTTGCGGACGCACTGCAGGTGCTCAGCGATCCAAGGTTGCGTTATGGCTAAGCTTGCGCTTCAACACATCAACTTTCAACCCATCAATTTCCAACTCATCAACGTAACTAGGATGACCTCAGGACTAGCTAAGCCAAATGAGGTCATGGATGCAAGCTAAACGGCCAGTAACACTTAGCTCAACATCTCCTGAACTATCTTCTGAAACATCACCAAGGCGTAAGTTGAGGTTGCCAAGTTGGCTCAACGGACGTGTTTATGTGGGCGGATTCCTTTTGTGCCTGCTGATTGTGGCAAGTGTGGCTGCGCCGTGGTTATCGCCGTTTGACCCACTCAAACCGGACTACCGGGCCCGTTACGCAGCGCCAAGTGCGCGTCACTGGTTGGGGACAGACGACCTTGGGCGAGACATTGTGACTCGAGCACTACACGGCGGACGTGTGTCGTTGAGCATTGCACTGGTGAGTACCGTTCTAGCTGTTGTGCTAGGTACAACGTTAGGGATGCTTTCAGCAAGTACGGGTGGACTTTTTGAAACAGCCTTCACCCGCGTGTTTGATGCCATCTTGGCGTTTCCGGGGTTTTTGTTGGTATTACTTGTGGTGGCAATTTTGGGTGGCGGCAGTCCGCAGACCATTGCAGCATTAGGGTTTGCGAGTTCCCCGCTGTACTTCAGGCTAGCGAGGGCCTACAGCAAACAAGTTCTGCAAACAGATTATGTGCAAGCTGGGCGCGCCCTTGGAGCCACTAAGTTGCGTTTGCTGGCAGTACATGTGCTGCCGAATATTGCCGGGTCGTTACTTGTACAAGCCTCGAGCACTGCCGCCGTCTTACTACTTGTCGAGGCATCTTTAAGCTACTTAGGTTTAGGTGTTGCACTACCCACGCCAAGCTGGGGTAACGTGCTGCAAGATGCTAGGGCCTACTTAACTCGTCAACCGTGGGCGGCGGTGGGACCGGGTGCGTTTTTGGCAGCAGCCTCACTGAGTTTGCAACTTATTTCAGATGGTCTGCGTGATAGCTTAGACCGCCATTAATGACCATCAACATCGCAAAGACACGTGTGCTAGCAAAGGTGATATGTGATTGAAATATTGATGACATAACGCGCCGATGTAAGCATTAGCCTGAGCGTCAACATTTGATGTCGATTTTTGTAAGTCGTCGTGATGTAATGGCATCTTTGAATACTATCTCCACCAAAGGACTTAATATGAAAACACTATTTATTGGCGATATTGTAGGCGAACCGGGTCTTGTCTACCTCGAGCAACATCTCACAGATTTTGTAAAACGTGAGCAAGTTGATGTGGTGATTGTCAACGCTGAAAACATGGACATCACCCGGCACAGCCCGTCATTGGGCAATTGTGGCATGACTGAAGCGTCGCTTAAACGCTTGCTCGAGCTACCTATTGACATGATTACCGGCGGCAACCACTCATGGGACGGCCCAGATTGGCAGCGCGTTCACGAGTACCCTAACGTGCTGCGCCCACTCAACTACGGCAGACACGCACCCGGCAAAGGTTGGGGCGTGATTGAAAAAGCAAATATTGCGGTAGTGAACATCGTTAGTCGTGGTGCGCTAGCTTTGGCAGATGACCCCATCGGCACCTTAGAAGCTTGTGACGACCTGTGGCAAGGTGGGTTTGCGGCCATCATTGTG
>JBCCOX010000634.1:0-3175 GCA_039025155.1 Deinococcota bacterium
AATATATTGCCGCAAGCTTTGCATAAGCGCCCACAGGTTGACTTTTTCTTGTTCAATGGCGGCATTATCTTTGCGCAGTTCGTCTTGCCCTCGGTAGAGGCTTTCTAAAATGGCATTAATTTGCTTTTGCGACGACTGATAGCGCAAAAAGTAGTTGCGCACGCGGTTGCCCATGGGAATAAGCCCCAAGAGTTTGCGGGGGCGAAACATATCCCCTTGGCGGCTTGGGTCAAGGTCTTCGACGGTGTTGCGCAAGTCCACGAGGGATTTTGAGATGGGCGATTTATCGTCAAAGAGGCTACTGTCTATGCTGTTGGCGGGCCGCTCGAGCATCCTGTTAGATACATTCGCTGAAGCACGAATTTCCGCGTTGCCCATACTGTGAATGCTCTTGACTTTTTGCTCAAAAACGGGCGTGTGTACATCTGCCGCCATAATCTGGTTGATGAACTCGTCAACTTTAGCGTCTAGCTCAGGGATTTTCTCTTGGTCAAGTTTGACCATTTCGTCAGCTTGGTTTTGTTCAATAACTTTAATGGGTTCGGGTGGGGTCAAGGTTTCGGGGGGAGCAAGTTCTGCCATAATGCCTCCAGAGGTCAGGGTGTGTTGATTTAAGGTGCTGTTTATGTGAGTTAGGCTGATGGGCTAGAGGACAAAATACACACTGCTTAACAACGTTCAAAGATGGGCGATACATTAGCTTGTTGAAATGATGGCGTCCTCAAAATGTTGAATTTACATTATGGTGTTGACACGACACCGACAAGCGTCTGTTCGATGCGTTCAATCATCCGCTCAATAATTTCGTAGGTTGGTGGGTCAATGACTTCGTTGAGGCTGTCAGGGACATTCGCAAGGTCGTTACTGCGAATAAAAGCTTGAAAGTCGCTGCTAAAGGTGGGGTCGTTGCTGCGGTAGCCGTTTTCAATGGCTAGTTTTTGCAGTTCTGGGTCGGTGGTAAGCGCCTCACCTAAGCGCTCACCCGCTTCGCTCATGGCGGTCAGCACGTGCTGGGTGTAGATGGTTGGCTCGGGGTAAAGTAACACCATGTCCGGGCGAATACTGCCATCTGAGAGGGATGCTTGGTACAAAAACTGCGATTCATACATCATCACCAGCGGCGAGTTGCCTATGCCTTTAATCAGATAATCTTCAAACGGTGTGGCTGACGATCCCGGCAAAAAGCCTTGATCTAAAAAGAGCTTTTCAACCGCAGGCAGCACCTCACGGATTTGCTGGTCGTCTTGCACGACCCTGTCTTCGTTGAGGATATAACTTGCTAGTGCCAGATACATTGCCGCTGAGTTAGACGATAAAATATTGGTGGATTTCACCAGCACTTTGCGGCCCACGTCAAAGCTGTCGCTATCGGGCAAGTCTTCCCAGCGGATGTCATCTTGCATGAGCCAAATAAGCCCGCGCATATCCACAATGCCGTAGTAGCCGTTACGCTGTTGGACGATATTGTTAGCTTCAAGTACATCTACCACGTCCCCCCACGAGGCGATCGTCATCGGCGTAAAAAAGACGCGGTAGGAGCCCAGTACGTCAAAGTCGCGTCGAATTTTTTCAGCAGCGGGAATGCCAGCCGGAAAGGCAAAGTCATAGTTATCAACTGTGCCGTTGACGCCACCTTCGATAGCGATGCGCCTCGAGCCCACCTTTTCAAAGTCAACCTCTAAACCATGTTCACGCCGCAAGCGTTCCACCACGCGCTCATCTAGAAAAAAAGCTTCTTTTTCAGAGCCAATAAGCCCGCTAACGACTACCACGCGCTGGTCTTGCAGCGAAATATAAATAGCAAACCCGACACCCACAGCTAAAACTAGCGTGAGCAGCGGCCCAAGTAAGCGTTTCAAAAGCTTACCTCCTGATATATGTGTGCCTTTTTAGACGTAGCGAGATATTGAGTGACAAAATCTTGTTGCGGTGTAGACATCAAATTAGTCCTAGACATCAAATTAGTCCTAGACATCAAATTAACTGTCTTGATACTCATCAACATCATCACAATAAGCATGGCAACACAGCGTCAAGGATTGGCTGGCATTGTGTGAAGCTAGTCGTATGAAGCCAATCATTTAAGGTACTGTCACGAGTCATTGAGACAACCTTGATAAGATGCCAAAGCGCTCCGAAATGTACTGCCATGATTCACGTTAGCAGTCTAGCATGAGCCTAGAGTTTAGCCCGTGCTGTATTGGGTTGGGTGATAGGCCTCGAGCAGGTCAGGAGAGAATGTCGGCAGCACTGATTTTCTGCTTTGTTATAGTAGTTTTGTGGATATGAAACAGGGCTGTAGCTGGCAGCATGGTGCTGTGATTGTGCAGGGTCTTCTGGGTTGCCGGGGGCAAGTAGTGTGAGGCATGTTTTAACCCATATCATTCCAAAACTAAGACACTTACCTCACCACAACGAAACGCAATATGCTTCTGATGCGCATCAGCACCATTGGCAGAAGATGGTACGCATGGGGTTGTTCATCGGGTTACTCATTTGCGGAGTTGTCGTTGTAGGTGCGTGTAACCAAGTTCAACCCGAGACCTTCAGCTTGGCGGTGGTTGGTCCTATGACGGGCAGCAATCGGGCGCTGGGTGAAGACATGTTACGCGCGGCGAACCTTTACGCAAACGAGCTTAACGACGCTGGTGGCGTGCAAGGGCGGCTAGTTGAGGTTGTCAGTTACGACGACCAAAATGATCCTGAACTTGCCGTCGTGTGCGCCCGTGAGGTGGTAGCTAGTGACGCCCTTGCGGTTATTGGTCACCGCTCGAGCAGCACCAGCATTGCTGCTGGCGACATTTACGAAGATGCTGGCCTCGTCATGATTACCGGTAGTGCTACCGCCAACGAGGTCACGCGGGGTAACCGCTACGCCTTTCGTACGGTTTTTAATAACGACACGCAAGGCGACTTTTTAGCGCGCTACAGTTACCGCATTTTAGAACAAGGAAGCGTCCACATCGTCACAGACGGCAGTGTTTACGGTAATTCACTAGCAGATGCGTTTAGTTCACGCTTTCGGGCAGTGGGCGGCCGGGTAACGTCTTATCACTTACTGACCGAAGGTAACGATGCCATACGAACCTTGGCACAGCAGTTTGTGTCACACGCAGTCACGTCAGACGCAGTCACATCAACATCATCCGATAATAGTTCTGAGTCGGGTACGTTA
>JBCCOX010000635.1:0-3169 GCA_039025155.1 Deinococcota bacterium
GCAAAGCTTGCCTCAGCTCGAGCTTCACAACACGCAAGTTGTTCAGCTTGCTGGCGGCCTTGGTGAAGGAAATGTAGCAAGTGATGCCCCTGAAATCGCCCGCTTATTAAGTGAAAAACTCGGGGCTAGCGTTAGATACTTGCACGCGCCTACGGTTGTGCAAACCAGTGCAACTAAAACAACCTTATTAGAGCAAGCCCAGCTCGCCCAAACGATTACCTTAGCAAGTCAATTAGACATTGCTCTTACCGGTATTGGGGCACTTAACGACAGTTCATCTAGCTTGAGTAAAGCAGGGTATCTGACGAGCCAAGACCAAACGGCATTTCAAAAGTTACAGGGCAGAGCACACTTACTTGGCTACATATTGAATGATGCAGGTGACTGCCTTAAGCACGATTACAACAACCGCGTCGTAGCCGCACCCCTCAAGTACTTAAAACGTGCTAGATGGTCGATTGGCATTGCCACATTACCTCAAAAAGCTGCCGCTATTTTGGCAACGCTCAAAGGTAGCTACTTCAATACCTTGGTCCTAAGCGATGACGTTGCCGTAGCAACACTTGAACTGTCGAAAGGAAACACGTATGCACGCAGCTAACACAGGTCAACAAGACACAGCTTGGCAGAACGTCGCCAAAACGCGCGCTCACGGAATTAGACGGCGGACATTAGCGCTCACTCTCGAGCGTAACGGCTGTTATCTAAGCCAAGCCCTAAGCTCAGCAGAGATTTTAGCAACGCTTTACACGCAGGTCCTAAACCTTGGTGAAAGCCTTGCCCCAGCTGTGCCGCCCCCACTCAAGGGCGTTCCCGGTCATGGTGTTCACTTTGGGGAAGGCGCAGATTACAATGGCGCTAGAACCGCTGACTACGACCGTTTTTTAATCTCTCCTGCTCATTATGCAGTGGCTATCTATGCTGCTCTAGTTGAAACAGGGCGTATGGATCCTGCTGGCCTCGAGCAGTTTAACACCGACGGTTCAACGGTTGAGATGATTGGCGCGGAACACTCCCCCGGCTTTGAACTCACCACAGGTTCGTTTGGGCAAGCTGTTTCGCAAGCTGGTGGTATCGCCCTAGCGCGCAAAGTTCGCGGTGAATCTGGACGGGTGTTTGTCTTTATGAGTGATGGCGAGTTAGAAGAAGGTCAAACCTGGGAAGCTGTGCAAGCATTAGCCTTTTACAAGCTAGATAATGTCATTGTCTACGTGGATGTTAACGGGCAGCAAGTTGACGGTCTCACCAAAGATGTCATGAACATAGAACCGATTGACGCGCGGCTCGAGGGCTTTGGGGCAACCGCCATCAAAGTCGATGGTCACGATGTTGATGCACTCGCCGACGCCATCAACCATAAAGAAGCTGGTAAACCCCTATTTGTCCTCTGCTACACCAACTCCGCTGAGGGTATTCCCATGCTTGAAACGCGCAAACCTCACTTGCACTTTGTTCGCTTTAAAACGGACGCCGAACTGGCCGAGGCTTTTCTTGCCAGTATGAACCAGAAAGGGTCTTAAATGGAACGTTGCTCCCGCGTTCACGCTCGCAACCTGGTCCGTTGGGCCAAAGATAAACCAGAAGTCATTGTCTTTTCTGGTGACCTCACCGGTTCGGTTGAAATTGCCGAGTTTCGCGACGCTTACCCTGACAGATTTTTTTCGCTCGGTATGGCTGAACAAAATATGCTCAGCTGGGCAGGTGGCATGGCTCGAGAAGGCTTTACCCCGTTCTTACACACCTTTGCAGTGTTTTTGTACCGTCGTCCCTACGATCAACTGGCGATGAGTGTAGCCTACCCCAATCTTCCGGTCAGACTTTTTGGGTTTTTACCCGGCATTACAACTCCGGGTGGTGTAACCCACCAAGCAATTGAGGATATTTCCGTCCTTCGCGGCCTACCTAACCTCACCATTCTTGAAGTTGGCGACGCAACCGATGTTGAAACGTTGCTAGATGTCGTACAGGGTGTGAATGGCCCTGTCTATATCCGTATGTTGCGTGGGGATATTCCCCGGCTTTTCCCCCAGGATGCGCCACTTGTGTTCAACCGCGCTCGAGTCCTGAGTGAAGGTACGGACATCACGCTTCTATCAACAGGAATTTGTACCGAAGAAGCGATGCGTGCAACCCAAGTTTTACGTGAACAGGGCTTGTCTATTCAACACTTGCACGTTTCAACTCTGAAGCCATTTAGCGATTCACAGGTGCTCGAGGCCGTCAAAAAACCACGCTACGGCGTCATTACTATGGAAAACCACACGGTCATAGGAGGTCTAGGTACTGCTGTTGCTGAAATGATGGCCGAAAACGCCGTAGGCAAAGTTCTACGGCGCATAGGGCTCAAAGATAAGTTTGCCCACGGTTCCTCCAAGCAGTACTTGATGAAAAAGTACGGGCTTGATGCCATGGCCCTAGTCCATGAAATTGAAAACCTGACTAGCAAGAACATAGCTATTAGCGAGGATGACTTAGCAGCCGTACGCCTAGAGACACAAGCGTCAATCAGCGCAAGTCAGCTCGAGGCTTTATAGAGAATCACGCTCCTTCAACACATTAAAAACACCATAGATATGTAGACGTTGCCTTGCCTAAGATTATCTTAAATATCATCTTGTTGAGATAGCATCCACACTCACTACTACCTCAGTGATGTATGGCACGTGCATATCAAAACCCACTCTAGCAATGAGCTTTTAGGAGACATCTATGTTGGAAGCTTTACGAGAGCGCGTCTGGGAAGCTAATCTGGCACTACCTGAAAACGGTCTGGTGATGGCGACCAGTGGTAACGTCAGCGGGCGCGACCCTGAAACGGGCTATGTCGTGATTAAACCCAGCGGCTATAGCTTTAACAAACTAACCCCCGAGCATTTAGTGATTGTTGACGTACACGGCACGATTATTGAGGGGGACTTAAAACCATCGGTAGATACAGCTTCTCACCTTTACGTTTACAGACACCGCGATGATGTTATGGGAATTGTTCATACCCATTCACCTTACGCTACAAGTTTTGCCATTCGTGGGGAAGCACTCCCTATTTACACCACAACATCTGCGGCCGTTTTTGGTGGCGAGATTCCCGTCAGTGAGTTTGCAACTATAGGGGAAGAAGAAATTGGTAGAGAAATTGTCGAAAAAATTGGCAACAATCACGCTATTTTGA
>JBCCOX010000636.1:0-3165 GCA_039025155.1 Deinococcota bacterium
AAAATCCCTCTAAAGTGAGCGATGAACTTGTTGTGCTCGTACTCTGGGAAGGTATTGCGGATGGTCTCGAGCAACATGTGGTCAAACTCTACTGATTTAACGTACTCGAGCATTACCTCATCTAACTCTGTAAGGTGCTCTTCTTTGAAAGCCTCAAATTCTTGGGTTGTAAAGTGAGCGTCTGCCAGTTCTTCGTAGGCATCTAGCTTGTCTTCATAAGACATACTGGAATCCGCAATTTCAAAATAGGGGTCAATATCCATGGTGATGTGCATCGGGCGGTCCACCACAGCACAGTAGGTCGTCCATGCATACAGTGACTTAATGGCCCATGGGAAGTAATAGTGCAAGCTGGTTACCGCCACGTCTGGGCAAGCGTTGGCAAAATCCATCGGTGCCAGCACGCCGTTTTTAAGAATGGCCTCACAGGAGTTAAAATCCCAGCGGAAAAAGGCGTTGATAATTTTGGTAATTTTGCGTGCTTCGCTACCGCGCTCTGCAGTGAGAAAGTCATGGCGAATCTGGTAGCGCTCATGCATGGGTTTACTGGGGTCATAATCTAAGCTGATGACCTGCGGGCCAACCCCTAGCGAGCGCACAAAGACCTCGTAATCCACAATACCTTTTTGCAAGTGCATGGTCATGGAGCCGGAGGTGTCATAAGCTTCCATGAGCGTGTGGTCGTTGTCTACCCGACTCACACCGCGCCAACCGCCCCCATCAAAAGGTTTCATAAACAGTGGGTAGCCAATTTCGTTGGCGATGGCAGGCAGGTCAAACATATCGTGATAGAGGGCTGCGGTGCGTTTATATTTTTCGGTATACAGCGAATTACTCGGTCCATCTTTAGATGGCAGCAACCACGTTTCAGGGATGTTTAAGCCCAAGCTCAACATAGCGCAATACGCTGTATGTTTTTCCATGCTTTGAAAGGTAAACGGGTTGTTCAGCAAGTACACGTTGTTGAGGAGCGCCACCTTTTTAAGCCACTCACGCGGGTTGATGTGCCAGTAGGCCAAGCGGTCAACAACCAAGTCGTAACTTGTCTCTGCGCGTAGGGCAAAAGGATGAATACGAATGCGCTCAGCCGCTAAATCAATATCTTCACCATTGCGTTGAAGCTTAGGTGTATACCTGCGAAATAGCGCTTCGATTGCAGATGGCCAATCGTTTTCATCGCCAATTAATAAGCCTACTTTTTTTGTGGTCATGACGACCTCCCCCAAAGTATTAGATAGCGTCTTAGACAATGTTTTACTTAAACAATGTGCTACTTAGACAATGTGCTATTTAGACTGTGTTACATGTACACGTGTTAGACCCTTGTCAGCAACATGACCGTAGCTATAGAACATACGTGCTCGAGGCAATCAGCCTGCCTCTTTTGGCATCAACTCATATTATTCCTGTATACAAAATGTAAGATTATAACATCATAACGCAAGATGGCTTCCACAATGGCCGCCTCGAGCTAGCCCAAAGCCCTACCCATATGATGTACAAACTGTTGCCGCCACCAGTACCAGTGGTGAGTGGCGTCGTAGCCCCACAGGTCACGCTCGTGGCTAATGCCTTTGGCTGCTAGTAAATCTGCCAGTCGGTTGGTTTCTTCTAGAGATTTATCTTCCCACGCACCTTGCCCACAGACCAGTGCAATATGCGCGTTGTCTCGCACGTAGTCAAGGTGGCCACCCTCAAAGTTGGTGACGTAGGCAACAGGGTTATTAAAATACACGTCTTGGGAACCGCTGTAACCTGCTAGTTTCTCAACGTCATAACGGCCGCTCATACCCAGTGCATAGGGAAACATGTGCGGGAATTTAAGCGCAAAATTAACCGCATGGTACGCGCCAATACTGCAGCCAGTAAGCCCAACTTTGATGTTGTCATCGCTGCAATCGTAGCGAATAGCGGGGACTAGGTCGTAGTTGATAAACGCTTCATAGTCGTTGTGCCGCACGGCTTTCCAATGGGGATCGTTATCAGATAACCACGACTCGTTATCGAGGCTTTCGGGGCAGTAGACTTTGATTTTACCGCCTTCTATAAGCCAACTGATGGCCTCAATCATGCCGTTGTCTTCAAAGTCGTGGAAAGCACCGCCGCCAGATGGAAAGGCAATCAGCGGGTAGCCGTAATGACCGTAAGCAAGAATCTGCACGTCGCGCCCAATCGCGGGGCTGTAAATGGTTTCATAACGCCTTAGCATTCACTACTATATCGGATACTGCAAAAGTACGTCAGAAGAATGTCTAAGGCTTCAGGCTGATGTGTGTCAATATCTTTTGTAGTCACCTTGCATTGCTTACTAGCTCGAGCAAACCCTTTGAGACAACATCCACCCAGCACTATCAACAACCTCAAGAGCATTAACACCTTGCCTTCACTGGATTGATGTCACTTCCGCCTAGAAGCCTAATAGCAAACCTTGGATAGACATCATCCATGTTTAGCGTGTACTTCTTAGTTGTCTGATTAGTTGCCTGACGTGAGTGGAAACAAAAACGCAAATACTTTGTCTAAACGTGCAGCCCAAGCTGATTCATGGTGTTGCGCACCTTCAGCAAGGTAATACTGAACGTCATCACCTAGAGTAAACCCTGCCTCGAGCATGGCTTGCTTGGCCTCGAGCGTCACAAATTTATTATCGTCGCTGCCGCCACGCACGTTACTTGTCCCCGTGCCGCTGTCTAGCCAAATGCGCACCGGGAGTTTCGGCTTATGGCGCATCCGCTCTACAGTTTCAATGCTGCCGTTACGGTTTTTGGTGGTCCAAAATGCAGAAGACATGAGCGCGTGGTGCTTAGCAAAATCTGGGTATTCCCAGGCCATGTAGGCAGAAACTAGCCCGCCCATAGATGACCCCACCGTAGCCGTGTAGTCACGCCCCGGTAGCACCCGGTAGTACTTGGTGATGTAACTGGCGATGTCATCGCGGTAGTAGAGCGCGGTGGCGTTGGCACGACCTTTAATCACAACAGGTTTTTTGTGTTTGGCGTCTGGCTCTAAACAAGGTACGGCTGGCTGCTTATAACTAGCATAAGGCGGCAAGTACTCAGCCATACGCTGCGCTTCACCGTTACTCACGCCTACGATGATGCATTCACGCATTTGCCCTTGAGCAATGGCTCTATCTGCCACTAAATCCGCTTGCCACGACCCTGC
>JBCCOX010000637.1:0-3152 GCA_039025155.1 Deinococcota bacterium
GTCTTTTTAGACATGTTCGGCGACCCGGTTACCAATCCAAAAGGCTGGAAAATTGGCGCCATTCGTGATTTAGCTGAAAGTGTCAATTACGGTACAAGTAGTAAAGCAGGAGCAACAGGACAATATCCAATTTTAAGAATGGGAAATATTACGTATGAAGGCTTCTGGGACTTTAGCGACTTAAAGTACATTGATTTATCAGAGAAAGACCAAACGAAATATCTAGCTTACAAAAATGATGTATTATTCAACAGAACAAATAGTAAAGAACTCGTCGGTAAGACGGCTGTGTATCGTAAGAGTGAGCCTATGGCATTTGCAGGTTATCTAGTAAGGCTTATTACTAATGCTCGAGCTAACCCAGAATATTTATCTGCTTACATGAATACAAAGTATATGAAGCAAGTGCTTGAGCAAAAGTGTAAAAGCATCGTAGGCATGGCAAATATCAATGCTCAGGAATTTCAAAACTTTTCTGTGCTGATTCCTCCCATTGAGATACAGAATGATTATGCGGAGTTCGTGGATGCTGTTCTACAAAAAAAACCCACCTTTAATCAAAATTTAACTAAAATGACAAAACTTTTTAATTCACTCCAACAGCGTGCGTTTCGTGGTGAACTCACCTCATCTTCACTTGCTGAACTGGACACACTAGCATCTCAAGACATGTAAAATTACTTAACTAAGCCTAAACCGTAAGCAGGCATAGTTTACTTCTAATCCGCAAAGCTTCTATAATAGAAAACAATCACTATGAGCAACTTTGCTTTTTTAGACCAAGACTTTCCGGCCATTGCAGATAGCGCCAAACGCGCGGAAATGTACGCGCCCTATGACCCGCGCTCAGCTTGTTTTTATGGTCGTAGGACGCTCGAGCTAGACGAAGCAGCACGTTAAACGCATAGTTGATCTGGTGTTGCATCTACTCTGATGTTACATCGCGTTGGAGATTTTCTAAATCTAATAGGTCTTGGGCTCTTCCAGCAGCCCGTTTTGCTTTGATTAGGTCGGTTTTGGCTATAAAATGCATCTCAACTTCGGCAATTGTAATTGTTTCGCGGCGCTTCCATACATCTTCAAAACTCACCCCTGGGATCGACATAAGAACGTCTACACGTAAAGGAGGGTTTCCCATTTGGTAAAAATAACCCTCTGCTGCAAAATCTTGAGCAGAAAGATGTTTGAGGGGTGCGCCAAATTCTTTCAGAGCCGTGTAAACAGCTCGAGCATTGTTTTCATCAACAGCAATCAGTAAATCGAGGTCTTTGGTAAATCGAGGTTCAGTGTAGCGCATGACTGCGTAGCCACCAACAATAAGATAACGAACGCTATGCTTTTTGAAAAGACTCAATAGTTCTTTGAAGTCGGGGCTCGTTAGCATGACCTTCCTTTAAAAGTAGATAATCAAAAATGAGCTGAGAAACGGCCTCAAACAGAATTTCGGGTGGTTGGCGTTGCCAAAAGTTGAGGTCGAAGCTGTCGTCTTCTCCAAGTTTTCCATAGCTTTCTTGAATGGTCACACATAAAGTTTATCACTGCTTTGTGTTTGCAACGCATCTGTCGAAACTTCTATACTAAGCAGTAACCACTATGAGCAACTTTTCTTTTTTGGATAATGACTTTCCGGCCATTGCAGATAGCGCCAAACGCGCGGAAATGTACGCGCCCTATGACCCGCGCTCAGCCTGTTTTTATGGCCGCAGGACGCTCGAGCTAGTTGTCAATTGGCTCTATGACCACGACAGTGCGTTTCGCCGTCCGTATGACCCGCAGGCAACGCTGGCAACCTTGATGCACGAACGCAGCTTTGAACAAAACATACCGCTGGGCGTGCGTCAAAAAGCGCATACGGTGCGCAAACTGGGTAACCTTGCCGTGCATGACACACGGCCCGTGCGGCAACTGGAAAGCGCCACGGTCTTAAAAGAAGTGTTTCAGGTGCTGTACTGGTTGGCGCGTACCTATCAGCAGGACAACCGGGCGGTGTTGCCAGTTCACTTTGACCCTAGGCTCATACCAGCTTCGCCAGAAGAACAACAAGAAGCCTCAAAAGCAAGCTTGCAAAAGCTCGAGGCTGACCTAGCTGCGCGGGATAAGCAGGCACAGGAGTTATTAGCGCGCGAAGCCGCCCTAAAAGCAGAGCTAGACGCCATGCGGGCGCAAGTGACAGCCAGCAAACAGCGCAACGCGAGAGTGCCAGACGAGCACGACTACAGCCGCACCGAGCAAGAAACACGCGAGGTTATCATTGACCTGCTCTTGCGCGAGGTGGGCTGGGATCCGGCTGGCGAGAACGTCGCTGAGTACCCGGTAACGGGCTTAGCAGGCAGTCCAAGTGGCAAGGGCAGAGTTGACTATGTGCTGTGGGGAGATGACGGCAACCCGCTGGCGGTGGTTGAGGCCAAACGCACCAGTAAAGACAGTAAAGCTGGCAAACAGCAAGCTGTTAACTACGCCGATTGTTTGGAAGCTAGCTACGGCCAGCGTCCGCTGATCTTTTACACCAACGGCTATGACATTTGGCTCTGGGACGACGCACGCTATCCCGAGCGCAAATTACAAGGCTTTCTAACCAAAGACGAGATGCAGCGTGCGGTGCAGCGCAGGCGTAGTGCCCAAGACCTTGCTCAGGTGTCTATTGATCAAGACATTGTCAACCGTTATTACCAAACCGAGGCCGTTCGCCGGGTGAACGCGCGTTTTAGTCAGCAGTTTCGTAAAGCCTTACTAGTCATGGCCACAGGCACGGGTAAAACCCGCACGGCCATTGCACTTGTAGACGTGCTTATGCGGGCAGGCTGGGTCAAGCGGGTGCTTTTTTTGGCCGACCGCAAAGCCCTTGTTGACCAAGCTGTGGGCGCGTTTAAACGGCACTTGCCAGCGTCTAGCCCGGTTAACCTGCTCAGTGACAAAGAGGCCGCAGAGTCGCGCTTGGTGGTGAGCACGTATCATACGATGATGGGCTTAATTGATGCCCGCTACGAAAATGATACGCGACTCTTTGGCGTGGGACATTTTGATTTGATTATTGTTGATGAAGCTCACCGCAGCATCTACCGCAGTTTTGGGGCCATTTTTGACTACTTTGATAGCCTGCTGGTTGGCCTAACAGCCACGCCCAAAGACGAGGTTGACCGCAATACCTACGA
>JBCCOX010000638.1:0-3149 GCA_039025155.1 Deinococcota bacterium
AATCTCGTCGGTAATGCCCTACGCCATGCATCGTCTACAGATACTCACCTTGCTGTGAACATTCGCGCGGGACAGAACAGGTCTCAAGAAATTTGGGTACAAGTCGAAGACAGCGGTTTAGGACTTTCTGAAGAAGCACTGGAACGCGCCTTTGACAGGTTTTACTCGAGCCAAGCAGGTCAAGGTGGCGGTTTAGGTTTGGCGATTGTGGAAACCCTTGTGAACCTTCACGGTGGGCGCGTCAGTGCAGCTAACACGCTTGCAGGTGGCGCACAATTTACGGTGAAGCTTCCCTCGAGCCATCACAAACATCCTCTGCAACACGAATCTTCTCGAGTTGATGCCACCCGCCGGGTAGCCTAAGTGTTGCACCCATCCCAAGTAAGATTCGCAGATATTCGTGACGCCTGCGCGCAGGTTGCAGCTAAGGCCAACCACGTTCACATCACAGGAGATATTGCTGCCTACGTTCAACAGTTGGATGTCACCGCCATCACCCAGCCCGTCTACGACACAGTTCATCACTTTATAGGTGAGGCTGATGCACTCGCAAGTTACATCCTCATACTAGACACCATCAACTTTGGCTCGGGTTACTTTCCGCACTTGCAAAAACGCGCTAACGCATCTGGGCAGCGCATGTCTGGGTACTTTACGGTCGCGTCTTACCTGAAAGATTATTTTGAGGCATACGGATCACCTAGCGCGCGTACCCTTCGGACATTTACCGTGGACGATTGTGCCAACATCTTCCAGCAAAATTTAGAGAATGACATTCGTGCCGAGTTGATGAGCTTGTTTGCGCGTGCGCTCAATGATTTAGGTGAGGTTTTGCTCGAGCACTACGGCGGCAGTCCGGCGACATTTATTGAGGCTACCAACCACTCTGCCGAAACACTGGCAACCCAACTCACCGCTATGCCTTTTTTTCAAGATGTTGCCAACTACAACGGCATCCCCATCCCGATTTACAAACGCGCGCAAATTGCTGTGTCTGACCTTGCACTGGCGTTTGATAATCAAGACCTAGGCTATTTTGAGGACACCAACCAGCTCACGATTTTTGCAGATAATCTTGTGCCGCACGTATTGCATGTGGATGGGTTGCTGATGTATTCAGAGGAGTTACAGGGGATGCTCGAGGCAGGCCAGCTCCTACCTGCAGGCAGTGACATGGAAGTTGAGCTGCGCGCCATCTCCATTCACACCGTCGAGCTAATGGTGGACGCACTACAAGCTCGAGGTCAGCAGGTCACTGCCCGCGAGTTAGACATGCTGCTGTGGAACCAAGGACAAGCTACACGCTACCGACAAACGCCTCGTCACCGCACGCGCACGGTTTATTACTAGTAGCTCGTATCAAATCAACTTGACTAGTTTAGGAGGCAACAGTTGAATAACACTTTCGCTATCAAGATGTTCTTCTATCAAGAATAGGGCGTAAATAGTCCAACAATCTATTTCTTGGTTCGAGCTCCAACACGGATACATAAGGATACTCTGGCGAATACCATACAGTAACAATCTTTCCTATAGGATAGGCGGCAAGGGATCGCAGTGCTGCACTGGAAGTTCGGTAAAGTTTCCTCGAATGTGTCCGATTTATGTTATCTGAAATATGCTCTTTTTCATCAACAATATAGCTGTATTCTAGTATCGCGTGATAGACCTCTCTACATCCTGGTCTACTGCCACCCCCATCACAAAAACGACCTTCAAATTTAGCCTCAGATTTTGTAATTATTCCTTGAGTCGTCGGCCACTGGTATACGTCCTGTCCTCTGTAGTAAGACAATATAGACAAGTAAATAAAACCAGAGATTACGAAAACCCCTACCAAACCCATTAGAACAAACCAAACTCTTTTTATTATCTTCTTAAATACAAACACGTATCACCCATTAATCTTGCATTATAAGAATACAGTGGCTTTTCTACTATTCCCTAATCACTTTCAAACACGGTGTCAAAGTTGAGCGGTTCAGCCGCCGGAATTTCATCTACAAAAATAAGTGTGTCACCGTCCAGCGCGTACCGCTGAGTAATGCGCGTGCGTGGGCAGCAAGGTGGGTCGGTCTCACCGAGGGTGAGTACGTCTACGTGAATCAAATCAGCCTCAATGTAAAGTCGTTGTACGTTATCGGTTACTTCCAAATCGCGGCTAGCAATATACTGCGCGGACGCTGATTCGTTACGCATGACGGTCAGCGTCGTTACCTGCCGCGTACCAATTTGACTGTTGAGCAGCACTGCTGCGTCTTGGTCGCCGTCGCGGTCAAGGTCGGCTAGGGCGTAACGGGACACGGTTAGCTCGAGCCGCCCCCGTTCACTGATTTCTGCATAACGCCCATTCACCAGTTGCACCACACGCGGTAAAGACGCCCCATCGAGCGCATTCGCTTGATATTTAGCTTGTTGCAAAGCCTGCACAAACACCGCATCATCTGCTACTTGTAACCACGTACCTTCAGACAATCTGTAGCGTTCCACCGCACGCATACTAGGGCAGCACAGCGGATCATCGTCATCATGGCGGATGAGGTTGAGCACAACCGTTCCATCCAGCACGTTAAACTCATCAATGCGGGTACGGTCGCCAATAAGTCGCGCCGTCACCTGCTGTGGCACGCCGCGCTGCTCAATAAAGGCCACTAGCTCAAAAAAGACACCTGAACCACCGCTCGAGCTACGCACGAGGGCAACTGCGTCGTCATCGCCGTCGCTGTCGAGGTCACTGCTGAGATACTCGAGCAAACTCACCTCAATCTCTTGACCCTCACGTGTGCCGGTATATTCACCGTCTTGCAGTTGCACTTGCCCAACGGCAGTGGACACGCGGGTGTTGGGAAGCATGTCAGCAAGGTCAGTTTGCGCTTGAGCAAGTTGTGCAATCGAGGTCGTGGCAAGCAACATAGCGCAAACAAACCCAATAACGTGATGTCTTTGCATGGTAGATGTCCCCCTTAGCAAGCTGCGTGTTACCTAGTTTAGCAGGCTCGCGTGTGAGAGGCTCGAGTAAGAGTTTTGTAAGAGTTCACTTGCTAGACTAGCTATATGAACTTTTTATCCATAAAACCACGCCTGAAGAAAGCTGCTATCACAAGCTTTCTAGTTTTTGGACTCTATTTTGCTTCACTTGGCTTCGCCCA
>JBCCOX010000639.1:0-3145 GCA_039025155.1 Deinococcota bacterium
CTGTTAAGTACGGGCAGGCGATTGCACATGTGGTAACCATGTACCACCACCTCGAGAGTCACAATATTCCGTTTGAGCTGGAAGTCTCGGTGGATGAAACCGACTTGCCAACATCTCACCATGAACACGTGTATTTTGCCAGCGAACTCAAACGTTTGGGCGTGCGCTGGGTGAGTTTGGCCCCGCGTTTTGTCGGGCAATTTGAAAAGGGCATTGATTACATAGGGGAGCTGGCAAAGCTCGAGGCTGACCTCGCGGGCCACGCGGCCATCGCCAAAGCTCTTGGCCCCTACAAATTATCGCTTCACTCAGGTTCAGATAAGTTTAGTGTTTATCCGCGGATTGTCGCTGTGACCAAGGGTTTGGTTCACCTCAAAACCGCTGGCACAAGTTATCTGGAAGCACTTCGGGTCATTTCTAATCACGACACAGCCCTATTCAAAGAGATTCTTGACCTAGCCCGTGACCGTTTTGAGGCAGACAAAAAGAGCTATCACATCTCAGCCGTCCTTGCCAACGTACCTGCTGCCAGCACAGTGAGTGATGATGCCTTGCCTGAACTTTTAAACGATAACGATGCCCGCCAAGTTTTACATGTCACCTTTGGGTCTGCGTTAGATGCGTTCAAGCCGCGCATTATGGACGTGCTGGACAGTCATGAAGAAGCTCATTATGCCACCTTGCAAGGGCATTTTGAAAAGCACCTCGAGCCGTTTGGACAAAGCTCGAGCTAGCTGAAACAAACATCACCTGACTTTAATGTGAGACTTGTTTGACGCAATATTTAATAGTCAGGTGATGTTATCAATGTCATTCACTGGTACTGTCTGATGATTATTTGTCTATCACTGAGTTGATGTAGAAGAATGCTGTTCCAGACGATGCTTGTGCTTAGGTTTGAGCCTCAGTATCAGCGGACTCATGGTAAAACGGAGCATGAAAGTTCTCCTCCCAACCACTGTTGAACTTAATCCTGATGCTGTAGACGGCGTCACCTACATTCACTACGACGTTCAAGAACCTATTCCAGAAAACCATCGTGACGCTGAGGCAGTTGTCGTATGGGGCAACCCGCGTGCGCGCCTTCAGGAGATGGTCACAGACTTAGCAACGTTGCGCTGGGTGCAGGGACTCGCGGCAGGTCCCAACAGCATTATCTCAGCAGGGTTTGGGGAGGATGTCATCATCACCTCTGGGCGGAGCTTACACGACACAACCGTAGCTGAACACGCCCTTGCCTTGATGCTGTCTGCGGTACACAAGTTGTATGCAATGCGCGATGCCCAGCTTGAAGGGCGCTATCCCAAAGAACTCGGCGGCCTCCAACCTGTTGATCCAGTGGGTAACTTGACGAGTTTATTAGGTGCGCGGGTACTCATTTGGGGCTTTGGCAGCATTGCAAAAACCCTCGCGCCATTTTTAGTGACGCTAGGTGCTAAGGTTAAAGGCATCGCCAGAAGCAGCGGTGAGCGAGATGGCTTTACAGTTCACGCGGAAGCTGAGCTAGAAACTCACTTACCCAACACCGACATATTGGTGATGATTTTGCCATCCACACCAGCTAACCATCACGCGCTGTCTGCTTCACGTTTAGCTAAGTTGCCAGCCCATGCGTGGGTGGTAAATGTAGGCCGTGGCGATACCGTTAACGAGGTTGATTTGGCGCAAGCTTTACATCAAGGTCAACTTGCAGGTGCTGCGCTGGATGTCTTTGAAACCGAACCTTTGCCAGCCGACTCTGTTTTGTGGAATGCGCCCAACCTCATCATGTCACCGCATGCTGCTGGGGGGCGACCACGCGGTGCAGATGCGCTAATTGTGCGCAATGTCAAGGCGTTTCTAGCAAGTGAGCTGCTCGAGAACACCGTTGACCCTACAAAAGGCTACTAGGGCTCAAGGGATGCTTGCCTGCCACAACCTCTATGTCCCTCCATGTCATAGACACACATCACCAAAACATTGAGACACTCAACTCGTCTCCCCGGGAAAAGTTTGTAGGCGTGTGTTTGACGTACTTTCGCGGAGGTTGTGAGCGCGTATTGTGACGTGCTCCACTACCTCGCGCTTATCCAGCTTAGGTAGCACCCGCTGCTGCATCAGTACCTCACCATGAACCATCACGCTTTGCACGTCCCTCGCACTTGCTGAATACACCAGCGCCGCTGCAAGGTCATGGACGGGTTGTATGTGTGCTTCATCTAAACTTACAAGGATGACATCAGCTAAATAGCCCGGTTGTAATTTGCCAAGTTGCTGTTCACAGAGGACTCTGGCCGCACCCGCTGTAGCAAGCCCTACCACCTCCTGCCTTCCCAACACCGTGGCGTCGTCTCGTTCATGTTTTTGCAACATGGCTGTAAGCCGCATCTGCTCAAAAATATCCAGCGTGTTGTTGCTCGCGGGTCCGTCTGTTCCCAGCCCAACCGGAACACCGCGAGCTAGCATCTCGGTAACATCAGCAATGCCAGACGCTAGTTTGAGGAAGGTTTTGGGACAGTGGGCAACGCCTGCTTTGTGTTGTGCAAGTATCGTGATGTCGTCAGTCGTGGCGTGGGTGGCGTGGGCGCAGAGAACGGGAACCTCAAAGAGACCAAGCTGCTCGAGGTAGCGGGCAGGCGTTTTACCGTGTTGCTCAAGACTTATTTCCACCTGAGATTTCGTCTCAGAAACGTGCAAGTGAATACCAATGCCTAACGACTTGGCGAGTTCTTTAACCTCAGTGAGCATCTCCCTAGAGCACAAATACGGCGAGTGTGGTCCTAACCAAACCTGAATACGCCCCACGTCATCTTGTTCTGAGGTTGTTCCCTCACCTTGCCAGCGACTCACAAAATCCTGTGAGGTTTGTAACGCTTGGTCTAAGTCAGCACCGGCGGCATCAAATAAGGTTGGGGCAATGTGGGCACGTAAACCCGCATCCAGAAACGCCCGTGCTACCTCATCCGCAAAAAAGTAGTGGTCACTAACCGTGGTGACGCCCGCTTCAATCATTTCAATGGCGGCGAGTTTGGCTCCCCAGTAGACATCTTCTGGCGAAAGGTTTGTTTCTAGCTTCCAGATGATGTCGTTAAACCAGGTCATCACATCAACGTCTTCAGCAACACCGCGAAAGAGCGTCATGGCGCTGTGCGCGTGACAGTTGATA
>JBCCOX010000640.1:0-3144 GCA_039025155.1 Deinococcota bacterium
ATTAAGGACTAAACTATGCCTAAAAAAGGCGATTCCCATCTCAGAGCAAAAAACGCTTGCGGATGATACGAAAGAAAAATCGTGAAAACACTTACGGAACCCAATTTATGCAACAACGCCGTTTACTAGCTTAAGCTGCCAGCTAAAGCTGGGGGTTTATACCCTCCCATGCTGGGACAATCAACCGGATTTGGTATTATTAACACTCGGACTCCCTCGGGTTAATTCCTGCAGGAATCGACCGGAAACGGAATCAAACATTACGCTAGCTCGAGAGACCAAGATGACTAGACATTTTCAAGGTGACTAGACATTTTAGTGTATAGGTGTCAAGTTGCACTCAGTCTAATTATATCAACTGTCTTCGTGGTTATCATCATCTTCAGCAAGCAGACTTTCAGCATCTTTAGCAAGCGCTTTTTGACTGCGGTAAGCCCCCAAACGGTCGTTTAGGCTATCTTGCAAGGTATCAATACGCGACTCCATGTCAGACTGCAAATCGTCTAGCTCGCGCCGCAAGCGAATAATTTCTTCGACGCCTGCTAAGTTTACCCCTAATTCTTGGGTAAGCCTACGAATTTCACGAAGGTGCTCAATGTCTCGCTGTGAATATAACCGGGTTTTGCCTGAGCTGCGACTAGGTTCAATGAGGCCCTTGCGCTCATACAACCTAAGTGTTTGGGGGTGCATGTCTACAAGTTCAGCAGCCACACTGATGACATACAGCGGGCGATCTTTGCCAACACTGCTGGCAGCTTGCTCTTGATCGTCGTTATTGGGAGGGTTGCTCGAGGAATCACTCATTAGGGGTAGTTAATATCCAGTTTAATACTCATAGTCACTAAGTCAGACATTGAACGTGCAACTATCACGTTGGTTACACTCAATGTATATGTGCAGTTATTCTGACAGTTGCTCGAGGTCACCGCAATTCAACTATTTACAGCTCAACTATCTACAGCTAAGCTATCTATAGCGTAACCGCACAAGATGAAGGTATCTACCTCATAACCTAGCGGTCCGGCTTAACCGACGTGCGTAAGCGCCGCCACAAGCCCCGCCAGACACCTACTTTCAATGTTACTAGCATATCACCGCCACTTAAGCCTGCAGCGGGGATTTGAATAACCTGCCCATCTTCAGAATTAGGTGGCACGCGCACGTTCATGCCCATCACCTTCACATGGGTGCCTTCTTCAGCTTCTAAAGGTGTCACGTCTAAGCTTACATGCAGGTCGTTACCGACCAGTTTAACATTGGCAGGCAGTTGAATTTGCACCGTTACAAAGCAGTCCCCCGGCGGCCGGCCCGGGCCGCCTAAACCTTTGAGGCGTAACTTCGTACCGTTTTTAATGCCAGAGGGCACGCTAACCTCAACATCTGAACCCGCACGAACGATGCTATGGCCATCTGGTGCTACGCTAGGCCCCGGTATGTGTACCCGTTTGGTGGTGCCGTAGCGGGCTTCATTGGCGCTGACCTCGAGCACAAGCTCACGGTTTTCACCC
Source organism: Deinococcota bacterium (assembly GCA_039025155.1). Classification (GTDB taxonomy): domain Bacteria; phylum Deinococcota; class Deinococci; order Deinococcales; family Trueperaceae; genus JBCCBI01. Next base: position 1,509 of record JBCCOX010000640.1, read on the forward strand.
GGTAACAAGCCAGAGGTGCGCATGACCCCTGTAACCGCATCTGACAAAAAGTCAAACACGACATTACCTGTGTGAGGCATGCCACCTGAACGACTTTGCCAGTCAATATGGATGTCTGCTTCTTTAAAAATGGTCTGCCAGTCTACGTGACTAAAGTCCGGCCGACTATACGACGGCGAACCACCGCGTTGTTGTCCTAGATGTCCCAAACGGTCATAGCGGGCACGCTGTTCTGGGTCGCGCAAAATGGCGTAGGCTTCAGAGATTGTTTTAAAGGTTTCTTCTGCTTTAGCGTCACCTCGGTTGCGGTCGGGGTGATATTTAAGTGCCAAGCGCCGATACGCAGATTTAATATCATCTTGGCTTGCCGTAGACGGCACACCTAGCACTTTATAAGGGTTCGTACTCATAATTTAATACCTTGTAGAAGGCTTCGCTCCTAAACAGTGTAAGTAAACGTCTACCTGTCTCGTTGCGACTGCTTGGGTAACTCTTGCAAAACCTACCACGACTCGCGGATGCACGTCTCTACGATAACAGGTTATTTAGCTTGCGTCATGCTGCATTTGTTACGTACCTTTAACCAGGTATCACTATTACTGTAACCAATACCATGCGCATGACAACACAGCCTACTGCAACATTGTGGGGACTTTCAGGACGAACAACGTAAAGCCTGTTAATGCTGTGAGGAGTCTTCAACGTAATCCTAGTAGGTTGACTCTGGTTGTTGAAGGTCTACGAGGAAGTTTCTGATGATGGGGCGTTTGTTAGTACTCACGCTCTAGGCTTGGCTCGAGTAAGAGTTTTGTAAGAGTTCATTTGCTAGCCTACTTGTATGAATTTATTTTTCATAAAACCACGCCTGAAGAAAGCTGAATTTAGCGGCTTTCTAGTTTTTGGACTCTACCTTTTACTTTCAACTGGCTTTGCCCAAGTCACTAATTTGGATGATGCTGGGCCGGGCAGCTTACGAGATGCCGTTGCCGCCGCTGCAGACGGAGACACAATCACCTTTAATGTGTCTGGCACAATCAACACAGCCAGCACAATCACAACAGCCTTAAACAACCTCACACTAGATGGAACAGGTGCCAGCATCACGATAGATGGGCAAGACAGCCATCAAATCTTAGAACATACAGGTACAGGGACGCTCGAGATCATCAACCTCACTTTTCAAAACGGCAATGCAGGGGGTGATGGTGGCGCAATTGAAAGCAATAATGGTGGCATTATCATTGTTAATAGCACGTTCCTTAATAATTTTTCTGGCGACGATGCTGGTGCTGTTGATAGTAGTAATGGCAACCTTACTATCACCAACAGTACATTTACCAGAAATAGTTCAGCTGATGATGGTGGGGCTATTGAAGGTGTCAATGTAACCATAACAAACAGCACTTTTTTTGGAAACAGTTCAGGTGAAGATGGGGGTGCTATTGACAGTACTGGCAATGTCGTCGTCAACGACAGCATTATTTATGGAAATAGTGCAGTTGACCGGGCCGGCGGGCTTTTTAAGCTGAATGCTGGAACTGTGACCATTAATAACAGCCTTATTGCCGGTAACAGCGCAGGTGGTAATGGCGGCGGAGTGCGTGCATTTCGTGCCATCACCGTCACCAACAGCACC
>JBCCOX010000641.1:0-3141 GCA_039025155.1 Deinococcota bacterium
CATCACCTTGAGCCGCGTGGGTATCACCCACAGAAAAAAGCGCGCCAGCTACCTGCACAGGTAGGTAAAGGGTTGTGCCGACGCTTAAATCCCGAATGTCGAGGTTGCCACCGCACGCGCGTGGTGGCACGACACTGTGTAACCCTGATTCAGCCGGGGCAACGCCGATGGTTCCCGGAAACGCTTTGAGCGGCACGGAGATGCCATCACGAAAGGTGGCTTTGGTTGCGTTTTTGTCAAACGACCAAATGTTGAGGTAGGGATTGCTAAAGTCGTTAGCTAAAAGCCCAAAACCGGGAATGTTAGCCGTCCAACCCCAGCCGCTAGGGCTAAGGTCTTTGATGGTGACTGCTAGGGCGTCGCCCGGTTCAGCACCTGTAATGTAAATTGGCCCGGTCACAGGATTCACGTTAGCAAAGTCTAGGTTGGGTACGTCTGCGGTAGTTGAGCCGCTATGAAGCTGCCCACCCGAGGCGTCAATGGTTGCAAAGCTGACGGTATCACCGGGGCTGATCTCTTGAACAGGCTCGAGGCCATTGTCCCAACCAAAGTGATGATGGTGATCGTGAATGGTATAGCTTGCCATAGATGATTCTAAGCGCCGAGCTTAGGCTGTAGCAACTCGAGCCTTGTAGGGTTTGATGTTTGCAGAGGTTTTAATGTCCTAGTGCCAAGTCAATGAGACTCAGATAGGCAGAAGTTAAGGAAGCGATGCAAAAAAGTCTAAAATGGCTGTCCCTGTGCCATTTGGCCAGTTGTGCGGGTAATAACGCCCGTTGTACCCATGATCGTTGGTATGCGGACACCACAGCACAGGCGTGTTCGTGCCAGCGTCACCATAACGTTCACAGCGCAAATTTTCCGGAACAGTGGCCCGCGCTTGTAACGCGAGGTTGTTTTGGGTTAAAAACAGGTCGCGGGTGGCTTCCCCTTGGGCTACAGGCACAAGTCGGTCACTGGGGTTGTGGATGACCATGGCTGCTACGTTTCCCTGACACTCAGAGATGCTGATGCTGCCGCCAAGGCTAGCAATCGCCCGCAGTTTGTCGCCCCTGGCGCAGCCAAGGCTGCTCGAGAACCAGCCTCCTAAAGAGTGACCGAGTGCGTACACATGGTCTAGGTCGAGGCAGTAGTTGGCGCTGTAGTACTCGAGCAGCGCATCAAACAAGGCATAATCACGCAAACTGCTAGCTCTATCACTTACATCTGACCAACTGTAGCCATCACCGCGGGGTAAGCCCTGCGGATACACAATCAGTGCGTCTGTCCAGTGGTTTTCGATGCCATAGTAACGGCGTACCTGATGATTGGCATTGGTGCGGCCGTGAAAAGCAAACACTAATTTAAACGCGCTGTTGGGATCATAACTGTCTGGCACTACCGTGATGAGCTGTCGGTCACGCCCGCCCACACGCAAACTAGCAAGTGGTGTGGGGGCAGGCCTGCCGCAACCTGCGGACAAGTTAGGAGTCACTGCAGGTGCAGGTCGTACAGGTGCAGCAGGTACTGCCAGAGATGCAAGTTGGTCATTTGCAGTGCTGCTGTGTTCGGCTGGGCTGGCTGCCGCCTCAGTTGAGGTTGTTTCAGTTGAGGCTGTTTCAGTTGAGGTTGTCTCATCCACCACAGGTGTGTCTACCGCGGGTGTGTCTACCGTAATGGTGGCTGGGGCAATATCAGTTAATGCGCCTTGGGCATCGGGTGCGGGCACAATGGCGGCGATGAGTGCAGCGTTGTCGCGGATGACTACCGCGCGGTAGATAAGTTGGGCCATGGCATCGCGTGAGAGGGCATCATCTGGGTGATAGCTGCCTTCTTCTAACACCGCGTAGTAATGAACAAAATCTTGATAGGGTGCATACCACGCGCCATCTTCTGGCCGGGTTGAAGTACCCCGCTCCTCAACGGGAAAGCCAAAGGTCTGGATAACTAGCTTGAGGGCTTCAGCATAGCTAACTGCTTCATTTGGCTTAAAGTAGAGGCCGTCAGCTTCGTCGTAGCCATGAATAACACCGCTGTGCTTGGCCGCACACACGTAGCCGGCATACCACTGATCGGTGACATCTGTAAAACAAGCTGAAGCACGTGGCGCTTCACCAAGTTGCTCAGCCATTAAAAGTGCTGTTAGTTCAGCTCGGCTCACATTCCCCGCAGGGCGAAAACTTCCGTCTGGATAGCCACTTACGAGCCCACGCTGCTGTAGATAGCGAACGGCCTCAGGGTAATTGCTCAGGTGGATGTCAGAAAACGCAGGTGCTTGGGCGAAGGCCACAGGTAGTACAAGCCCTAGTACAATCCCTAGCACAACATATAGTGACATCAGCCATAGCCAGTGCCAGAGCGTTGTCAGCCGCGTGGCGTGTTGCACGTGGATGGTAGTAGTAAACGAGCTAGTTTGTTGTTTGGGTGGCGCGCTTATGTGTTGCATAAGATGGAGCAGCTTAAACCAAAGTAACTTAAACCAAAGTAACTTAACTCAGCGCAGGTATTAGCGAGCATTAGCAAATAGCTTATCACAGTACCTTGCGTGCGGCAGGTGGACATGATGACTGTTAGTGTAAACAAAGCTGTCAAGGTCTGCCGTCAAGCTTTTCATCTTGGCAAGTTGAGGCTTAAAGATAGCTAAGCAGCACTAAGATGATGACGCAGTATTGACAGTTTCGAGAAGCTCGAGCAAGTCGTCAAGTTGAAATGCGCTGAGCATATCCCCCAAATAAGTCACAGCAGATTGATGCTCTACTTGCTCAGTTAAGCTTTGAAGGTGCTCGTGTGCGCCAGAAATATCGCCAACAGAGAGCAGCTCGAGCAAAACCAGCCGCCACGCTAGAGGAAGTGCTGCAATGTCATTTATAGTGTCACTGCTAATGGTATCTGCAGATGAAGTGCGCGTGTCATCAGCCCTAGCTGATGACGGTTGCGCAAGGTCTACTTGCGTTGGCGTTGCTGCTGGTGTCATGACTGTCTCTGCCAGTGTGGGTGAGGTTGGCGTGCTAGGACTAGGTGCTTGTCCTTGCTGCTGATCCTGTTTAAAGTACCTAATGACAACATCTAACAGGGCGTCTCTGGAAAAGGGTTTGTGTAAAAACTCGTCGCAGCCAGATGCTAAAACCTCGTTACGACCTTCTTCAAAAACGCTGGCAGTTA
>JBCCOX010000642.1:0-3128 GCA_039025155.1 Deinococcota bacterium
AGCAGGCAATTAGCACATCCCCCTCGAGTGGGCTTTGCGTATTCGCAGCAAACCCGCTATTATCAATGTGTTTTAGTTTACGCTTTTGGAGGAAATACTCATGCCTGTACTTAGTCGCATTAAATGTCTTAGCCTGTGCTTGCTCAGCACGATACTACTCACCTCAACTTTTGCCCAAGAGACTGATGTCAGCCTCGAGACGCTTCTCTCTGGCGGTACAACCAACGCCGTCACAGTTTTAAGTGACTACATCACCGACAATCCAGCCGATGACGAAGCACGGTTTAGCCTTGGCGTGGCGCATTTTTTGGGTGCAGTTGAGTACCTCGCACAGTCGTGGTACCGCTACGGCCTCAACGTGGATAACCTTGGCATGGCAGCAGGAGTACCCTTTCTACGCCTCCCAATTCCTGAAAACCCTGACCCAGAAACGTTTAGTAATGACGAATTTGTGCGCGTGCTCGAGGGCATGATTGCCCGCCTCGAGGCTGCTGATGCTGCCCTTATGAACATTGACAGTGACGTAAAACTCGTCATTCAGTTTGACCAGTTGCGCTTGGATTTAGATGGCGACGGTAACGCCGAAGAGGCAGAGCGTTTGTGGTCGATTTATGCCCGCCTCAACCAACTAGCGATGGGCATGGGCGACGAACCGCCCGCGCTCGAGATTGCCTTCGACCAAGGTGACGTGCACTGGTTACGCGGCTACAGTAATTTACTAGCAGCGATGCTCGAGACTTGGCTCGCTGTGGACAATCAAGCCATGTTTGACAACGGCGCACACTTGTTTTTCCCAGATGTGGACAGCCCGCACGACATTCTGCAAGATGAGGCCATCCTCAACGACGATTTTGTGCCTATCGACACTAATATTATTGATGCCATTGCGCTCATCTACCTGAGCCTCAGTCTGGACATTGACGAACCTGAACGGCTCGAGAAAGCCCTCGATCACCTCCAAGAAACCATCGCCCAAAGCCGTTTATCGTGGGATGCTATTTTGGCAGAAAGCGACAACGACCGCGAGTGGGTTCCCAATTCCAAGCAAGACAGTGTCGTCCCAGCGGGTATTGATGCTGAGATGATTGAGGGTTGGCTCATGTTCTTAGACGAAGCTGAGGGCATCTTGCAAGGTGACATTTTATTACCCCACTGGCGCGTGAGCGACCCAAATGTTGGCATCAACTTCCGCCGGGCCTTTTTGGAAACGCGCAACTTTGACGTCATCTTGTGGATTCAGGGGAGTGCCGCCACACCTTTCCTAGAAGAAGGCACGGTCACCCAACCGGAAACCTGGGACAGGCTAAATGACCTTTTTAACGGTAACTTTGTGGGCTTCGCGGTGTGGATTAACTAGCTTGCGGCGTAGCATAGGTGCGTGACAGTTGCACCTTTTGATTTAGATGATTTCTCGAGGCACAGCTTTAGGCGGCTGTGTCTCGTTATGTTGATGTCATTGGTGGTAATGCAAAGATTAATGCAAGCGTGGACGTTCATTACAAATACGCGGGGTGAGGTGTGAAACGCATAGCCCGAGTTTCCATCACAACCGCGCTCGAAACGCTTGCAAGATTCATCAGCAAACGCCCTAAACTCACGTTGACCGTTTTAGCCATCATCACCGTGGGGCTAGGGCTTGGCATCCCCCGCATCACCTTAACGACAGATATTCTCGACTGGCTACCCGCTAGTGACGCCCGCGTGCAAGCGCTTAACCGCATCATTCGGGAGGTTGATGGTGTCACCAATCAGGAGCTAGTCTGGTTAGAACTCGACCCTGTTAAAGCTGAGGCTATGGGCGTCACCCGCATTACCGATGAGGATGCTATTCGCGCCCAAGACGAACTCGCCAATTTTGTGCAGGCTCGAGTGCCCGAGGTACGCTTTAGTTTTGGTCTCCCCCACTGGCTCAAAGTGGCTAACGCCACGCTCAATCCAGAGCAAAAAGTTGCAAGTTTGCCGGAGAACAGCGCCCAGTTTCGACTGCTTTGGAACGGCATCTGGCAAGCCCAACGCGAGCTACTGAGTGCCACCATCGGCGCAGATGAACAAGGTACGTTACTAGGTTTTGTGATTGAGGGAGATCCCGTTTCAGCGGACTCGAGGCGCATCGGCGCAGATATTCAAACAGCCGTCCAAGGTTACCTAGCTAATACTGATAAACAGTACGACCTTTTCAGAGAAGACAACCTCTTCCCTGTTGGTTTGGCATCTGGACTTGCTGGCTTAGATGCCTCTTTGGCTCGAGACTTACGCTGGTTAGTACCTGTTGGCATACTTCTAGTTGCCGCACTATTGTGGCTTGCATTCGGGCATTGGCAAACTGTCGTCATCGCCCTGAGTTGTTTACTCACTGCTGGCATTTGGCTGTTTGGGATTATGGGCTATTTGGGGTTGCCACTTAACGTCGTCAATGCCGCCTTACTACCACTACTCCTCGGCAGCGGCATCGACTACGCCATTCACTTGCTTAATGCGTTACAAGCTGCACAGGAACGTCACATTTCACTCGATAAAGCTCTACAAACAGCTAACGCACAAGCTGGTGGTGGCATGGTGTTAGTGACCATCACAAGTTTGTTGGGGCTAGCCTCGCTGTTACTGGCAGGTGTGCCCGGTATTAGCCAATTAGGAATACTAGCGAGCGTGAGCTTGTTGTGTTTGCTTGTGGTCGTGCTCACGCTCCCCACTGCCTTGTACAGCTTGCAAGAGGATATTTCCAAGCAGCAGTTTCGACCTTCAGCGCGGCTTAGTTATGTGCTTAGGGTACTCGAGCAACGCCCCCGCCTCACTCTAACCATCCTCATTTTAGGAACCGCAGTTGCCTTACTAGCCCGCCAAGAACCGCAGGTTCAACTTGATGTTATTCAGGGTAACTTTCCCGCCAGAGACCCAACTCGTAGGGCGCTCGAGCAAATGCGCGCTGGTGTCGCAGGCGCACTGCCGGAATTTATTATCCTCGAGGGCGACCTCACCAACCCAGAGGTACTAAGTTACACCCAAGCTGTCGCTGATAACCTCAACCAAACGCTAGATGCCCGTCTTATCACGCCGAGCTTGCTACTGGGCAGTTACAGCAGCTTACAAACCGGACTTACTGGCGCGCTAGGGCAGTTTTTTGGAACGTC
>JBCCOX010000643.1:0-3116 GCA_039025155.1 Deinococcota bacterium
CGGCGGCATCACCCTGATATTGGATAGCAATCAAAACGGTATTGCTGACCCCGAAGAGCGCCCCATTGCTGCAGCTTTATTTGCTGAGGAGATGCCGATACGTTTTGCGCCCCTTCAGGTACAAGCTGGCTCGAGCCTGTCGATTCTTGCTATTTACAGGCGTACAGCTCAAAGTTATTGGCAAGACATGTTACCCCTTATGCTCGCAACCTTGCTCCCGTTTCGGCGCTTAGGGCGGGCGCGGTATGTGGTTGTTGGTGTGCTACTGACCGCCACGCTACTATCTGGCTGTGTAGTGCAGCGGCCTCTACCGAGCTCGAGCAGTGCCCAACTGACTTTGGTAGATGTGGCAGCAAGCACCAGTGCCGGCAGCGAGCTCAACATTAGCGGACTCCCAGTTCAGAGCCGTCCACTCTTGCTTACTGACTTAGTGGCGTCACGTTAACGTCGTATCGTTACTGTACTTACAGCCACCTAATAAGCTTTCGAGATGGCCCGAGGTTGATGTCTCTCGCAACAAGTTTTAGCCAGTTATCTGCATTTCTCCACTGACTGCGTACACCATCTGACGCGCAACCACGCAAAGCTGCGATAGGCTCTGCAGTTGGAGGTACAACGTGCAATACCGCAGACTTGGAACCAGTGGCCTGAAAGTAAGTGCCGTGAGCTTAGGTGCGTGGACAACTTACGGTGGTAGCGTTCAAGACAAACAACTCATTGCAAGTATCGTTGAAAAAGCTGTTGAAGGTGGCGTCAACTTTTTTGACAACGCCGATGTGTATGCCAGAGGCGAAGGTGAGCGCTTTTTAAGTAGCGTGCTCAAAGACTATCCGCGCCATCACTTGGTGCTGTCCAGTAAAGTCTTTTGGCCTATGAGCGACAGCATAAACGACCGTGGTTTGTCGCGCAAACACATTTTAGAGTCTATTGACATGTCGCTCGAGCGCATGCAGACCGACTACCTAGACATCTACTTTGCCCACCGCTACGACCCAGAAACGCCGTTAGAAGAAACTGTGGAAGCCTTTAGCGACGTGGTGCGCAGCGGCAAAATCATGTACTGGGGCACTAGCGAGTGGACTGCTGCCCAAATTGCCGAAGCCCACACCTACGCCAAAGCCAACGGACTGGTAGCACCCGTGACCGAACAACCGCACTATTCCATGCTCTACCGCGAGCGGGTTGAGGAGCAAATTTTGCCCGTCACCCATCCCAAAGGCATTGGCTTAGTGGTCTGGAGTCCCTTAGCAATGGGCATGCTTACCGGCAAGTACGACGACGGCATCCCTGAAGACAGCCGCTTTGCAGCCAACGACAATTTCAAAGATCGCTTTTTTAGTGACGACAACGTGCGCCGGGTCAAAGCGCTTAAAGAGGTTGCGGATGAGCTAGGCATTAGCCGGGCACAACTTGCACTTGCGTGGGTATTGCGGCAACCGGGTGTAAGCAGTGTAATTACTGGCGCAACTAAAGTGAGCCAAATTGAAGACAACATGGCAGCGGCTGAGGTAGACCTTTCTGAAGCACAAATTGCCAACATTGATGAGATTTTAGCATCTTAAGACATTGAGTTTAAGTTAAATCCAGCGCTTAAAGATGTACCCGCAGCTAAAAGCATGCTTTGTTGATGCTTTTAGCTGCGGGGTTTTTTGTTGATGGCACAGCAAGAGCGTTTACACACTTAATAACAAGCGTACAAGATACTATTAACCTGAGTTCGATGTTTTCAAGTAATTATAGCGGCATCGTGAGGTTGCTATAACAATCACGCGATGAGGTAATACATCCCAAGTCACATAATCATGGCAACCCTGACATCGTGTGATATATGCCTAGCATCTGATGGAATCTCTATCTTCTTGCACACAAAACTACAACATTAGCAAGCTTGTAACACCATCTTGTGAACCTGCTAGATGTACTGATAGCACTAAGTTAGTCTATAACCCAACTCCCTAGGTCACACGCGCAACTGCTTGGCGGAGTTATTCGTGGAAACGCTACACCTATCAATCTTAAGCCAACTAAGACTATATCTTTTCAAGCAATTGCAAAATCTCACTCAATCCTTTATTCTTACGGCAACAACTTAAAAGGAGGTTGTCATGACACTACAAACACGATCTGCTCTCGAGGGCATTTTAGACGGACTTATGCGCCGCTATCAGCAGCGCGTGCCAGATGTTAGCGCCATCATCCAGTGCATGATAGATGAAGGTCTTATTCAAGACGCTAGTGATATTCAAAACGATCACATTGCGTTCAGGACGATGGGCGTAGACAATTTAGGCATTGCCTCACTCGAGAAAATCTTTTTACACCACGGCTACAGCCGCCGTGACCGTTACGACTTTGCAAGTAAAAAGCTCAATGCCTACTGGTATAGCCCGCCTAGTCCCGAACTACCCCGTATTTTTATCAGCGAGTTACGGGTTAGTGACCTGCCAGACAATATTCAAACACTTATTCACGCTTATACAGATGAGGTTACTAGCGACCCTGTTGATGCACTTGATTTAGATGATGTCACCGCAGTGGATAGCTTTTTACACTCTGGGCTCTGGCGTTTACCAACGTTAGCCGACTACGAAACCCTAGCCGCTGCAAGTGAATATGCAGCTTGGGTCATTTACAACCGCTACTATCTCAACCACTTCACGGTAACCATTCATAACTTGCCAGAAGGCTACAACACCATTGCTACCTTTAATGACTTTTTAGAAGCGCGCGGCTTCAAACTAAATGATGCTGGCGGCAAAATTAAAACGAGCAACGACGGCAAGCTGATTCAAAGTTCAACCGTAGCAGAAATGATTACTGCCACCTTTGCAGGTGGTGACAGCAAAGAGATTTCCGGGTCTTACGTTGAGTTTGCAGAACGCCGTCCCCTAGCTGGTTTTGAAGATATTGCAACGAGCGAATTAACTCGAGACATGCGCCGCGAAGGCTTTGAAGCTGCCAACGCAGATAAAATTTTTGAAAGTACCTACTCGAGCCAAACCAGTCAACGCACTTAAGCGCTTGCTGTAAACATCGGCTCATACGAAATCCGCTTATATACCGAATAATGCCTAAAGGCATCATCTCGTCCAGCGCGGATTTCGTAGTGTATCTTA
>JBCCOX010000644.1:0-3116 GCA_039025155.1 Deinococcota bacterium
GAGGGGAGCTTTGACGTAAATCTCAATAAAGTGCTCAGCTTGTCCGCGAATTTCTCTACGAATGGCAGCATAAGGACTAATTGCAGCGGTAATTGCCACCACGCCATTACGGCTGAGTAGATTGGCCACAAAGCCAATTCGCCGCACGTTGGTATCGCGGTCTTCTTTGCTAAAGCCAAGTCCTTTAGACAAATTCTGGCGGACAATGTCGCCATCCAAAATTTCCACGTTGCGCCCGCGAGCGCGCACTTCATCTGCAACGGCTTGGGAAATCGTCGTTTTGCCTGCGCCGCTCAAACCTGTAAACCAAAGGGTAACGCCCGGATAAGTGTGATGCATAGTGCTCCTTGTGAGGATGGTTTGAAAACCATCGGGTAATGAATATCTGTCTAGTTTAAGTGAATATCAGTGACTCAACCTAATGTATCTAAATGTATCTGAGTAAGGGTGTTGATACGTGATGATGGCCAAACACATCAGCTTAAGTTCAGTTATGTTGTTGATACGCCTCAATGAGTACCTTGGCAACATCCGGGCGGGTAAATTCTTCGGGTGGAAGTTGCCCCTTGCTGAGCATCTCGCGCACTTTAGTGCCGGACAAAAAGATGCGCTCACTCACATCACTTGGGCTGGTTTTGGCAGTTGCCATCTGCTTGGTGCGGGTGCAGTAAAAAGCGTGTTCAAACTTGAGCGGGCGAATGGTAAGGGCATCATCTGGTAGGTCGTCAAAGATATGCTGGGCGTCATAGGTGCCGTAATAACTGCCTACACCTGCGTGGTCGCGCCCCACAATAAAGTGCGTGCAACCGTAGTTTTGCCGGGCAATGGCATGCATGATTGCCTCTCTTGGGCCGGCGTAGCGCATGGCAGCCGGAAACACGCCGAGCATCACTTTGTCTGCTACGTAATAACGTTCAATCATAATCTGGTAGCAGCGCATGCGCACGTCTGCGGGGACATCATCTGACTTGGTTGTGCCCACTAGGGGGTTAATAAATAACCCATCAACCACCTCGAGCGCCACTTTGGTTAAATACTCATGCGCGCGGTGGATGGGGTTGCGGGTTTGAAATGCTACCACCGTCTGCCAACCGCGCTCGGCAAATTGGGCTCGAGTTTGGGCTGGTGTTAAGCGGTAAGTAGCAAAATCTTCATGCGGAACATCTTGTAAAAGCGTAACCGGGCCGCCCAAGTAAACCGGGCCAGCTTCGTGCATCGCGGCCACGCCGGGGTGGGCGTTATCTGCTGTGGCATAGACCTGCTGGGCTTCGTGGTCTTGGTCAGGTGTGAAGCGGCTGGTAATGTGAAGCGTCGCCAGTATCTTCCCTTGCCACGTTAGGGCAATGTCATCACCCACGGCAAAACTGGCTGTGTCAGATGTCTGTAAGGTAACGGGCACACTCCACGCAAGACCGTTGGCTAAGCGCATCGTGTCAACGATATTCGTGTAGGTTGCTTCGTCTACAAACCCCGTTAGGGGGCTGTAAATGCCTGTTGCTAAGCACTCGAGGTCAGCGAGATTGCGGCTCGAGAGGGCCAGTTGGGGGAGGTCTTGGGCGCGCGCAAGGTCAGCTTGGGGGTTGCTCGAGGTCAAGTTAATAAGTGTGCCGCCGTGCGGATTAATCAGAGCATGGCTCATAGTGGGGTATGTATCTCCTCAGCAGGTCAATTAAAATGTGTCAGAAGTACCAGGGGTATCAACATCAACAATGAAGATGTGCAAAATTAAGTGTTATCAACATAGCTGTCACTAACAGCGGGGAAACGATATGCCAACCTGTTACCATACGTCTTAATGTACCTTCATGATGTCGTGGGTAGCTACGTTCACAGCGTCATAACTAAACGCAACGTCACAGAAAACACCACCAAAGCGTACAGCCTTCACTTGACAAGCTTGGCCAGTAGGCTATAATCGCAACATCATGATTAACCTAGTCATCCTCAACCGTTTGGGCAGAGCTTAGCTTGATGTTAAGACGTTTGCTAATTGAGGTAGTTATCTGAACCCTAAGTGGTTTGTGTGCAGATGCGCGCTCGAGGTATCTTTTGGCGCGTCATAAGCGCTGCCATGCAAGTTGTACTGCCAGTGGTTTGTACGGCGGTCACCCTTTGCTGTGGCCCTTAACTTACGATTATCCACCTTCCAATACATCCTTACTTAACTCAGCGCTTAGCTGGTTGAGCTCTGGCCAATGGCAACTGTGCTGTAGCTTGTTGCTACTTCGTTGGCCTTTAGTAGATACGTCTCGAGTCTCATGTTTAAGATGTTTTTGCCCCGCAAGCGCCTTAACAAAGGTGAACGTCCTGTCTTTGTTGGGGTGTGGTGACCCTATTGGCAGGTCACTGATAGCACGAAGGGGTCAGGCCAAGGTCTTGTGTAAAGGAGTTACACCATAGAGAAAGTACACGGTAAGTTATCTGGGCTTAAAAAGAATCAGGTGAAACGGCTTAGTCATTTGTACAGGCGTAAAGTTGCGCCGGAAATGCCGCTTAGTTTGGAGCTTGCCCGGGAAATGGCGACACTTTCGCTTGAACTCAAGAAACCCTTGTCGCTGCTTGTGGATCGCCGTGGCCGGGTTGTGACGGTATCCGTGAGCAATAGCGTAGACACGCCCCTACCGCCACTAGCAGGTGAAGCAGAAGCCCGCTTGTACGGCTTGCGCCTTTTGCATACCCGCCCCAACGTAGCTAACTTTGCCGAGGGTGACTTGTCGATGCTGTTTTTGAACCGACTTGACGCACTGGTTGTGTTTAGCGCCTATGAAAATCAACAAGGGCGTGTTGAGCTGGGGCAGGTTCACCTCGCCCAAATTGCGCCGCCAACTTCACAAGAAGAAGATTGGGTGATCGAGCCGCCCATGCGTATCCGTGAGGCTGAAGCTGTGAACATTTTAGAGATGATTCGCAGCCTCGAGGAAGAACTGAGTCGTGCACGCAGCGCCCGTGAAGTCCAGCGCAGTAGTCAAGAACGTGCGGTGATCGTGGGGCTTAATACCGGTGAAAGTACGCTAGAAAGTGACGCGCGTTTAGCAGAACTGACAGAACTAGCCCGCACTGCTGGGGCGGCTGTAGCCTATGCCAGCAAACAACAGCGCCACAGCCCCGACCCCAAA